>DAHXMQ010000216.1 GCA_027371625.1 Candidatus Methanoperedentaceae archaeon
TGCTTTGCGGTAATTCTTGAAGTCGCTATTATCTGGTTTGTGGGGATGTGTATTATCGTGATGGAAACTGTGTAGCCATCATCTAATTTCCATTTACTATTGACATTATTGTGCCAGCCATATAAATCTAAATCTCTTCCATCAGACCCGTAAAGTGTTATGGTTTCGCCCGCGTCCCATGAAATACCCTCTACAATTTCGTTATCAAAACCAGATATATAATTCTCTCCAGTTAAATCTCTATAAATAACTCGCATGTCTCGGGCAGACCTATACTGGGGGTCTGCCCCAGTGTATGCATATCCTTTTCCTGTAATGATAATTCTAGTATCATTTTCAAATAGCGCATCACCGCCTTTATGTTTCAGAGTTATGAGACTTTTATTTAATGCTGTACTACCTATATCCCCCTTCGCCTCCACAATCACAATCTTAGCATGCGGCGTACTCTCTGGAAGTTTGAAAGAAAATACCGAAACAGCCGCAACTGAACTCATAATCACCGTCAGCCCAACCATCAAGGTTACCCCGATTATCGGCGATACAGCGTAATCGCATTCACCCAGCTTCCTCATGAGTCGCAGGGTATTTTTACAAATATTAACTTTTTCGGTTTATTTTTGCATGAAAAAAATGTTTAATGTTCTCAGATTTTCTTGCCAGCATCCTCAAAGGATTTGCCGCAGTATATCAGGTCGTATATATTTTCAGAAATATCACCAATACCGGCACGCACCTGCTTCATCGTATCCCTGTCCCTTATTGTAACCGTGCCGTCCTCCAGCGTCTGGTAATCCACCGTTATGGAGTACGGCGTGCCGATCTCATCGTTCCTCCGATAGCGCCTGCCTATTGTTCCTGAATCATCATACGCCGCAAGTATCCCCTTGCTTCGAAGCTTTTTTACGATATCGTTCGCAGGTTCTATGAGTTCCTCGCGCGCAAGAAGAGGCAATACTGCCACCTGCACAGGCGCGGTCTCCGGCGCAAGGCGAAGCACTATTCTCTTCTCTTCAACTTCTTCTTCCTCTCCTGTTCCTTCTAATCCCTCTTCTTTTCCTGCCTCTTCCTCAAAATACGAATGTTCCAGGAGAGAATACATTATCCTGTCAATCCCGAACGAGGGTTCAATCACATGAGGTATGATATTTTCACCATGCACTTCCTCTATGATGCTTTCAAATTTTACAGCATCCTTTTCGAGTTTTACAACCTCGCCGTCGATAGTTAATTCGATTGTATCTCCTATCTCTTCCTGTTTCAACGCCTTGAGCGCGTTTACTACCGCGCCTGCTTTTCCCTTGAATCTTGGTCCTATGATTCCCATGTTCGGCTTGACCGCAAAGCGCTTAATTTTTTTCGGCTTATCGTAAGGAACATATACGGTCAGCTCGGTCTCGCTCTGCTTTGCATGGGCTTTTAAATCGTAATCTGTCCTGTCCGCTATTCCAACAACTTCAACCCAGCCGAACCGCTCGCTCAGTATCTCTGCGTCCCAGCAATCGGCAGCGTAATGAGCCATCTCGTCCTTCATGTGCTGCCTGAAGCGCAGTTTTTCTGGCGATACTCCGACTCGTACAAGGAACCTGTACGTAATGGCGAGGCAGTATCCCAGGAATTCATGTGCGATTGTGCCTTTTTCGACCGCCTCTTTGATAGACATCTTCTGTGATTCGCCTGCAGCCTGTCCTTCCTGCGAGTAAAGGTTCAGCACAATATCTTCGATTTCCCTGAATTTCGGATGCGTCTTGTTCCTTGGGTCGATGAATATCTCAGCCTCTGCCTGCGTGAACTCGCGAAGGCGTATCACACCCTGGCGCGGGGATATCTCGTTGCGGTAGGCTTTTCCTATCTGCGTTGCACCGAAAGGAAGGTGGTCGCGGTAGAATTTCAGGAGGCGCGGGAAATCCACGAACATCCCCTGCGCTGTCTCCGGGCGAAGATATCCAACACGTTTTCCGCCCGGACCTATGC
>DAHXMQ010000175.1 GCA_027371625.1 Candidatus Methanoperedentaceae archaeon
TATCGAAGTGAGATTATGGGATATATCAATTAATTGCCCTGAAGCATCCTGCTTGGGCAGGTTCAAACGGAAGAACATATCGTTTTCTATTTTTCTAATCACTTCACCCATGAAGTAAAAAGAACCCAGTGCGCCTATTCCAAAGACCGCGGCAATGTAGAGCAGCTTTTTTCTCAACGAGGAGAGCAGCAGTGTAAAATCTTCAAGAGGCATTTCAGGTTCCTATCTGGAGCGGCTCTGTCATTTTCCTCAATGTGGCTATTGCGGAGAGAGCAGCAAGAAAACTTGTTTTTGGATTGAATGAAGAGGGGACATTTTCAATGCGGCAGGTGAAAGTGCCAAAATCCCCTTCCACAGTGATCTCATGGATGTTCTTTGTGGCTTCAGGGTCAACAAAAACCCTCACATGGGTTTTCTCTGCCCCGACGCCGGCAAGGCTCAGGGAAGCAGCAACATTGACATTCGCAGGGAATGCACGAACAGCTTCGCTTGCGCATCCTTCGAATAACAGGGTCTTTTCATGGAAAGAGAAAAGGTCGATTTTATTCTCAAGAACAAAGGGTGCACCCAAAAGGCTTTCAGGGCTTTTTGTGGTGGAAAGCATTACTTTGTTAATCGTGGCAACAGATGCAGATTTTAATCCATCGATTCCAGCGATGGCTCCTGATGGTATATATATCTTTGAGTTTTTGTCTTTTGCGACACGAATAAAATCATTTAGTAGCTTTGTATCCATGAAAGCTCCGACACTTAAAACCATGAGGTCTTTTCCTTTCTTCAGCACAGAAAGCCCATGTTCGCGCACTGCCTCCTGTGATGCGCATTCAACCACGATATCAGACCTTGAAATCAATTCGTCTGGTGTGAGTATTTCAGGCTTATTTTTGAGCGTTCCGAGAAGGCGGGCACAATTTCCCCTCTTCCTGTCATAAACAGCCACAAGCTTTGCATTGATCATTCCTGTATCGACTGCCTTGCAGATCTGCATTCCTATGGCACCGCAGCCGATTACTCCGATTTTGAGCATTTTTTCTAATACATTGACAGTAGTATATAAGTAATCTGAGGGTTATTATCAATGGGATTATTATGTTATTGACAGAACTTGAACGTTTCATAGAAGAGGATGTGGGCTATAACGATGTTTCATGTAATATAATTCCTGACTGCAAGGTGCAGGCAGAGGTTGTGACCAATGAGAATGGCATCGTAGCAGGACTTTCTGAAGCAACGCAGGTATTTGAATATTTTGATGTGTTTGCACCCACTGATTTCATCGATGGCGATCTTATAAAGGAAAACGACATCATCTTCGCTCTCGAAGGAGGAACAAGGTCTATCCTGAGGGCTGAGAGGCTGGCGCTGAATTTCCTGGGAAGGATGAGCGGGATTGCCACTCTGACACGGCAGTATGTTGAAAGGGCGAACGGACCGAGAATCGCATGCACAAGAAAGACTACTCCAGGCTTTCGGAAGTTTGAAAAAAAA
>DAHXMQ010000230.1 GCA_027371625.1 Candidatus Methanoperedentaceae archaeon
AAGCTTTTTCAGTTCTGCGATAACATCGCTTATAAACATCTCTTTTGATTCGACTGGTTCTTCCTGATCTTTAATATGCGCATGGAATGGATGGGTTCTGACCTTTTTCCAGTGGGGTGCATTATCCCACCGCCTGATAATCACATCTCCATCATGAAGATTATACGAATATCGCCTGAAATCTTCTCCAATGCTTTCAGTTATCTGAAGCATGAGACCATTTTTGAGGCGTGCCCTTGCTTTTATTGACTGAACCGGGGGTTCAATATTGATTTCAATTATTTTTAAATCATCAATAAAATCGCATGCTGAAAGTATCGTTATAATATGCGATACAGTCATGCCATTTTGCTCCAGTACTGAAGCGCTTTAACGTAACTTTCCCAGAGAATATAGTCATCCCATTCTTCAAAATTTTCTTTATTGGTGGTTCGCTTAATTTTAGCTTCAAAATCAGAAAACCCCATAGTATATTTCTTTTCCATTTTTTTTATCTTCTTACTATAATGTTCTACTTTGAACATGGCTTTGTCATGGACAAGCGCAGATAAAGCTTCCTGCTCATTTTTATATAATCCAATTTTGATTAAATCCTCTATTGGTGCAAAGACATTTCGGTGAATTTTTACATACGACATAACATAACCTGGTTAATATTTTGAGCTTCTTACCTAATTAAATGCAGATTATTCCTAAAACCCATATTTCTATTATCTTGTATATATAATCGATTTACAAACATGATAACTTATCTCATGACCTTTATAATTCTATGCCACCCGCGCCGCCTCCTCCACGCACGCATCAAGCTCGCCACGCTCGATGCAGGGCGCGAGTTTCTGCAGGAATTCCTCGGTTTTGTTATTATCTGTCATTAAGCCACAACCTCAGCAGGCGCACCTTTAAGCGATACGTTCAACTCGCCCATCTGAACAACCTTTGAAGCATCCAGTATTTCGATCTCAAGTATCTTCTTATCCTTTGAATAATGTACTATAATCCCCTCTGCAATATCGATAGCATCCACTGGCTTTCCCTCTCTGAGGCGTATTATCAAAGCATCCGCATCAGGAGAGTATTTTATCTGCAAATTTTCCACCTCCTTCAAAGTATCTATCTGCCGATGGTTTATAAACTGTTACAATAACTGGCATATTCTCCTTATATTCATATACTGCCCTAACTACATGACCATTATGCCTTTTATGGGCAATATATCTATTAAAATGACCGATAATAACTTCGTCGGGATATAAAAGAGCCTCCAAAACCTGTTCTACGCTTAAGTTCCAAAAAATAATGCGATCTATGGAATGCAGAGTAAAAAGCAAATGCAGTTTTGAGCCTTCTGCCTCGACTATGTAAAGCCTTCCGTTGCTTTTTTCTTTGGTTTCTTTGATTTTGAAGCTCATTTTTGCCTTACTCTATCTCCCCCGCCACCCGCGCCGCCTCCTCCACGCACGCCTCAAGCTCGCCGCGCTCGATGCAGGGCGCGAGTTTTTGCAGGAATTCCTTAGTTTTCTCGTTATCTGACATTATTCACAAATTACAAATCGCCAACATCTTTAATGCTGATTATAGAACCCGATCTTTCAAGCATTTCAGCATCCAGACTCACCAAAGGAATATTGAACTCTTTAGCTATCTGGATAATTATGGCATCCATTCCCCTCACGCCTGTTTCTTTTGCTATATTAAAGATCAGGAAGAACCAGTCGAATCAAAAGAGATGTTTATAAGCGATGTTATCGCAGAACTGAAAAAGCTTGATTATGCCCGAAAATAACAAAACCGAAGATTTCCTGCTGAAACTCGCGCCCTGTATCGAGTGCGGCGAGCTTGAGAAGTGTGTGGAGGAGGCGGCGCTGGTGGCGAGGGAGATGGGGATAGGGGCGAAGGAGTTGTTAAGTTTATCAAGTGACGAGTACGGAAGGCGAAAGTATGGCTCCGCATATGTATTTGCACTTGCGGCAGCACTGGGGTTTGAAGGTGAGGAAAAAGCAAAGGCATACTATAATGCAGGGCTTGCGATGCAGTATGATGAGAAATTAGAAAAAGCTGAAAAACTCTATAAAAAAACAATCGAAATAGACCCTAAATTTTCATGGGCGTATAGTAATTATGCAAAACTTCTCAAAAAACAGGGAAGGATGTTGGAAGCCGAAAAGCAATACTTAAAAGCTATAGAAGCAGACCCTAAGTTTGCATGGGCGCATAATGATTATGCAAAACTTCTCGAAAAACTGGGAAGAATATCGGAAGCTGAAGAACAATATTTAAAAGCAACAGAAGCAGACCCAAAAAATGCACGGGTACATAACAATTATGCCTCTTTTTCAAACACACCGGCAGGTCCGTTCATCACCACGGTCTTTGCGCTGCTGATTTCTCTTGAGAATTTAACCATCGTCTCGATACCTATATCGTGTATGGGTAATTCGGTGTTCAGATTTCGGACTTTTTCTTCCACCCGCTCCTCATTGCTGTTCAATGCAACATCCACAGGCAGCCCGATATTCTCACCAAAGCGCGAGAGCAATTCTCTTGCAATATCTATCTGTGGCAGATAGCCCTGCTTTTCAATAAAGCCCATATTCGCTTTTCCAATCTTCACGCCCTTTGCGGCAAGAAACACATTCGCAACAACGCCTGTGACAAGAACCCTGTCTGCGCAGCCTTTCTCAAGCACGTT
>DAHXMQ010000241.1 GCA_027371625.1 Candidatus Methanoperedentaceae archaeon
TCAACAGAAAAGGGTGCAAATATGAAAACAAGGAAAAAATTCACACGAGAATTCAAAATATCGGTTCTTCGTGAAATCGAGAACGGAAAAAGTTCAGCACAGGTAAGTCGAGAAAACGGCATTCATCCCTCGATGCTATCGTCTGTTACAGCACCGCACTCTTCCTCAGCCAGTCGATATCGCTCTGGTAAAGCTCCCTCAAATCCTTGAGCCCAAGCCGCAGCATTGCCACCCTGCTCACACCAAGCCCCCAGGCAAGCACAGGATGCTTTATTCCAAGCGGCAGCGTGACCTCTTTCCTGAATACCCCTGCGCCTCCAAGCTCAACCCACTTTCCCCTGCTCTCGATATAAACCTCGGGTTCAACGCTCGGCTCGGTGTAAGGGAAGTACCCGGGTCTGAAGCGCACTTCGTCAAAACCCATCCGATGATAGAATTCTGTCAGGCAGCCAAGCAGGTTCTTGAAGCTAACGCCTTTATCCATCACCACCCCTTCAAGCTGCTCGAACTCTGGCGTGTGTGTGGGGTCGATTGCCTCCCTCCTGTATGCCCTGTCTATGCAGAAGGCTTTCACAGGAGGAGTGGGATGCTCTGCAAGATATTTTATCGTGATGGCAGTGGTATGCGTCCTCAGCACCTGCTTTCGCGCAACATCCTCGCTCCATCTGCCTCCCCAGCCCCTCGATATGCCGCCGCCTTTTTCATGCATCTCTCTTACAGGCTTGATGTACTCAAGAGGAAGGTCGCATTCGGTATCGAGATGGAAGGTATCCTGCATCTCCCGCGCCGGGTGGTCTTGAGGCTGGAAGAGCGCATCGAAGTTCCAGAACGAGCTCTGCACTATGTCGCCTTTTATCTCAGTAAAACCCATCTCAAGGAAGATTCCGCGCATCTCGTTAATGAGGCGCAGGTAGGGATGGATTTTGGCGCCATATAATGGTTTTACAGGGGTGCAGATGTTGTAGGGGCGGATTCTTGCCGTCTTCCAGGCGCCGCTTTTGATTATCGAAGGCGTTAGCTGTGCAATTTCCTCTTCTATCTCCAGACCCTTTGAAACAAGGGCTTCTCCTGCCGCTGTAATAGCTATTGTTCTGGTTTTTTTCTCGGTTCTTTCAACAAGATTCCTTTTTATCAGCTCATTGACGGCAGTTCCAACCTGAGAAGAAGGAGCATTTTGGAGTATTTCAAGTACTTTCTCGTCCTCTCCGACTTCCGCTTTTCCTAACGGTATCAGCGTTTCCCCTTCAATTCTCGCCCATTTCTTCTTGCGAAGCCAGCCAAGGGCAATGCCCACGATTTGAGGATGGAATTTCTTTTTCAATTCCGAAAGCGAGAGAGGCACCTTAAGGGTATTGATTATCTGGCGTTCAGGCAAGCCTTGCTGAGCGTATTCCAGCCCCTCTTTTGTGAGCGCAAATATTTCTGTTATTTTTTCCGTGACTTCGCATAGACCTTTTTCTGTGAGTAAA
>DAHXMQ010000270.1 GCA_027371625.1 Candidatus Methanoperedentaceae archaeon
TTTACAATCGAATGCCCGTAAGCTGAAATCCCAAGCCCTTTCAAAAGCGCTTTAACAGCATATTCAGCGGCTTGCTGTGCCTTAAAACAGCACCAGTTGTAGCTTTTTATTGAATAGTCCTGCCTTGCAGAATTTAAAGTATCAGAAGCCTGCGCCATCCAGCGCCCAAACTCATCTTTGTCGAACATTATATATAAAATGAGTTTCTAGAGTTAAAATAGTTTCCACAACACTTAATTCGGGAATGCTCGAAATAAAAGCATTATTTATATCAGTATGGAACAATTCATATCCGATGAATCAGGTGCATGTTGAGTTGAAGAATGTATCCAAGGCAGTTTTTCGCAGGGTAAACCATAACAGGGTTAAAACCCAGATACTATCCGACCTCGACCTGAAAATAGAGAGAGGCGAGCTTGTCACCATCATGGGCCCCTCCGGCTCTGGAAAAACCACACTGATACGGCTGATTAACAGGCTCTCGGAGGCGGATTCGGGCACCATAATGCTAAACGGCAGGGATATCAGGGATTATGCTCCCACTGAATTGAGGAGAAAGGTTGGCATGGTATTCCAGTTGCCTGTGGTGTTCAGGGGAAGCGTGCGTGATAACCTTGCCTTTGGCACTAAATTATGGGGAAATAACATCGACCTCGATTCCCTTGCCAAAGCCTGCGGTATTTCAGAAGCACTTCTGAACGCCGATGCAGCGCAGCTTTCGGTCGGGGAGAAGCAGAGGGTATGCATAGCGAGAGCACTTGCGAACCAGTCCGAGGTGCTGTTGCTGGACGAGCCGACATCGTCGCTGGATGCAGTAAACGCAGAGAGAATCGAAAAATTGCTTTTGAACCTGAGAAAGGAGAGTAATCTCACCATGGTCTGGATCACCCATGAAAGGGAGCAGGCACAGAGGATTGGCGGAAGGAGGCTTCTCCTCAAGGAAGGGAAGCTGGAGGAGGAACATGGCTGAAATTCTTACACCTGCAGAAACCCTTACGATTGCATTAACAGTAATTCTCATAGTCCTGTCGGCTGCATTTGCGCGAAGATACGGCATAGGGAAGGAAGTATCCATAGCAGGAACAAGAGCCCTTGTGCAGGTACTTATCCTTGCCTCTATCATATTCCTGGTGTTCAACCTGTCCATTTACTTTAGCTTCCTTGTGCTTTTAATAATGGCTGCCGTAGCAGGACATACCACATACTCAAGGTCAGGCAAACTTGAGAGGGGTTTGACCTGGGCTATCATATCGATAGCCTTTGCATCGGCATTATTGCTCATCCCTTTCTTCCTGCTCGGCATTTTCCCGCTTGATGCGAGATACATCATCCCGACAGGAAGCATCCTGATAGGCAATGCTATGAACGTGAGCTCACTTGCAATAGACAGGTATCGAGGTGAGATAAAAAATAGAAGGGCAGAGGTTGAGGCATACCTCGCCCTGGGGGCACAGCCCATGCTTGCAGCCTCAGCGTGCTTAAAGCAGGGCATCCTCTCTGCTTTGATACCTTCAATAGACAACATGAAGAACCTCGGTATTGTGTGGATTCCCGGCGTGATGACTGGCTTGCTTCTTGGTGGAGCCGACCCGATAGAGGCAGCCTCCATACAGATAGTGATATTCGTTGCCATCTTTGCTGCCAGCATGATAGCTTCGACCATCCTGCTCCACTATTTAACGGACAGCTTTTTTACAAAGGCTGCACAGTTGAGGGAAGACCTGGATTAAGCCAGAGTCCGGACTCGAACCGGAATGGAATCGCTCTGCAGGCGATTGCGTAGCCGCTCCGCCACTCTGGCAGACGGGAATTTTAAAAAAAGGAAATTGTTATCCTGTCGGCACCTCCCGGGGCATGTTCAGCCCGTAGAGGCTCTGGCGCGCATCCTGGAAATAGAAGCGCTCCTGCAATATTTTTTCTTCTTTCAGTCTGTTCAGGGCGTATCTCACTGTTCTTGTAGGAAGATAGGTTTCCCTCACAATATCTTTCTGTGTCAGAAAGCCGCTATCGTGCAGCACCTTAAAAACAAGTTTGGCTGAGGGTGGTAAGTGATCTATCTTCGCTTCAAATTGTCCATTGTTTGCAAAGACGATTCCTCATTGGTTCATCACCAGCATTACATTCAGCCTAATCCTTTATAAACCTATTTATTGGGGCAATCACTTTCTTCTCCTAATTAATTTTTAACAATATTTAGCTTTCGCATCTGTTCCAGGATGAAAAGCAAAAAGATAAGCGGGAAGGGGAGTGGGTGGTATCGTTGAAAAAATGAACCCGCTTATCTCGTTCGTTATTTAACGAACATGCACATATAGACATGCTTTGCATAAATAGTTTTCGTTTATTTAATTTTATAAGTCAGAGAAAATCCAACTAACTTCAAAAATCCCCT
>DAHXMQ010000295.1 GCA_027371625.1 Candidatus Methanoperedentaceae archaeon
TATTCCATCATCAAGGATTGCATATTCTGCCTTATCTCACCTATTTTTTCTCCCCCTCTTCGGTTTGAAAGCTCTTCTATCCTCTTTTCTTCAATTTTCAATGGCACATCTGAAACAGTGCTGGGTTTGTACTGGAAAATCTCTTCCTTCATTGCTATTCCGCTCCTCCTTCCGAACACAAGCACATCGAGGAGAGAATTGCAGCCAAGGCGATTGGCGCCGTGCACTGATACGCATGCACATTCTCCCGCCGCATACAACCCCGGAACAATCCTCCCTTTTTCATCACCCAGCACCCTTCCGTCCATATCTGTGGGTATTCCTCCCATGATATAATGGCATGTTGGCTGCACTGGAATGGGCTGCTTAACAGGGTCGATGCCGAGGTATATCCTTGCAAACGATGTAAGCTCCCACAGCCTCTCCCGAATCTTCTCCTCCCCGAGATGCCTGAGGTCAAGGTGCACGTATCCCCCTTCAAAACCCCTTCCCTCTTTCACCTCTGTCAGAATAGCCCTTGAGACAACATCCCTTGCTGCAAGGTCTTTTACCGTGGGGGCATACCTTTCCATGAACCGCTCGCCAAGATTATTCCTCAGAATTCCCCCTTCTCCACGAGCAGCTTCGCTCACAAGGATGCCGAGTGGATAGAGCCCCGTAGGATGGAACTGCACAAACTCCATATCCTGAAGAGGAATCCCTGATTGGAATGCAAGGTTCAACCCATCTCCTGTGGAGGCAAAGCCGTTGGAAGTGGTTCTGTATATTCTTCCGCACCCTCCTGTTGCCAGAAGAACGGCTCCTGCTGAAAGCAGATTGAGTTCTCCGCTTGCAAGGTCGTATGTCACTGCACCACCGCACTTTCCCTCTTCAAAAACAAGGGAAAGAACATAGTGCTCTTGGTAGAATTTCACATTGTGACGGAGGCACTGGTCATACAGCGTGTCAAGCACAACCCTTCCAGTCCTGTCTGCTGCGTAACAGGCTCTCTTCACAGGTTTTTTGCCGTAATCACAAGTATGACCTCCGAAGTTGCGCTGCGCAATCTTCCCTTCGGCATTTCGATTAAAAGGAACACCCATGTGCTCAAGCTCGTATATTACGCGGGGAGCATCCTTTACCATTACCTCAACAGCATCCTGGTCTGCGAGGTAATCGCTTCCTTTGATTGTATCGAACATATGCCATTC
>DAHXMQ010000300.1 GCA_027371625.1 Candidatus Methanoperedentaceae archaeon
TAAAATCCATTATTTCTAAAAGCAAGCTGACCGAAGAAGATGCGCTTTTCCGCTCCCATGCGATCCGGAGGGATGTCGTGTTCCATGCCATACTCGGAGGTTCTCCGTCCCCTCCTCTTGAGCTTGTGGTCGATGGAGAGAAACTCAGCGACGTGCGCACGGATGAGCGCACATGGGAGGAAATCTTGAGGAAGGTTCTATCAGGCAGGGATCATCCAGGAATCCATGTTAAAAAAAACAGCCTTCAGCAACTGGTGAAGGAAAAAAGTAACATCTTTGTGCTGGAAGAATCGGGCGAGAGCATAAGAACCATTAACCTGGGAACAGACCCTGTGTTTGTGCTTGGCGACCAGATAGGATTGCCGAAGAAGGACGAGGAGTTCGTGTTGAGATACGGCAAAAAAGTTTCGATAGGTCAGAAGGCATACCTGGCTTCGGCATGCATTTGTATTATCAATTATATTTTGGATTTGCGGGAGTCGGGTTGTTGGCATCAACAACGAGGAGCATTCATCCCATCGCCGATTCTCTGAACTTTTTAGCAAGCGATTTGTTGACCTTCCTGCCAAGCTCCAGCGCATCTTCTTCGGTCAGCTTGCTTTTAGAAATAATGGATTTTAACTCGCTCAACTCATCAACCTTTTTCTTGAGCAGTTCTCGCGTCATGGCAGACCAGTCTATTTTGAAGCTCTCCATTCTTCTTTTGAGCTCTTCAGGTATATTTATTGTTAATTCAGCCATCACTCTATTGTTGTATTTTAAGATATATAATTTAATGCATCATGCGATAAAAGCGGAAAATGTCGGCATAAACAACGAGAAGCATTCAGCCTGACTATTCTCTCGAAGCTTTATGGAGAGTTACCATTATCTTCACAATCTCTAAGCAACTTGCTGAACAAAATAGGAAACACTGACCTGCCTTTTGAATTCTCACGGGACCTCGTTCAGAATATGAGCACTTCTTGAATATGGTTACAATAGAGACGACCTGAATGTCCCACTTTACGATGTTGTTGAAAGGCTGAGGAAGGTATCTTAAAAAGTGGATGGTGCCTCAAGATGTTGTTGAGGAGGTTACAGGAAAGTTCTATTCGTACATCGATTGGAAGGTGGTAAATCAAGGTTTTGAGGTTGCTGTAAGAAAAAAAGCTGTTGCACAAAGGGTAAATCGTATGGGGAAGTTTGTACTTCTTTATAAAGAAGACTATAATTGGGATGAATGTCTCTCTCGGCGGGAAAGTGGATTGATCGAAAGATATTCTGTGACTGGGTTATTGCTTGAGCTTGAAAAATTAAAAAAGATCGAACTTAGTGATGGGGAAATTGTTGCTTCAGAGCCGACTAAAAAGCAAAAAGAAATACTGGAGAAATTAGGTTTATGTGCCTAAAACTGTGGGAGGTTAGGCTATAACCACGTAAATAGTCACCCGGTGGTGCGTATATTTGGTTTTTAAACAAGTTACTGTTGACCAGATAGCTGATATAGTAACTTGCAGAGACGGCATTGATATTGAACTTGTGAACCGTCTGTGACAATATCGACGTATACTCTTCCTTAGCTATAATCTGTTTGGTTATGAACGCCCCAATTTCATCTGTTATTAGATGCGTGTTACTTAAAGGCTCAATAATATGGTAAACATCATCACCCTCGACAATGTCAATTAATTTGCTAATTGTTTACAACTCCTAAAAAATTTTATACATTATGTCCATCATACGACATATTACGTAGCGGATCGGTGTCAGAAATCGTAACCCTGCCGCAATTAAAGTCGAAAAGAAAATATTTAGGCGATCTTTCCAATCTTTTTTTATTTGAGCTGAAGTAATAGTCAATAAAATGAGATTCGACATTCTCGGAATAATATATTGCACCCGGGGGAGTCTTATAGTACTGATTATCAAAGTAAAAATCATTGTTTCTCCCGAATCTAGTATTATAATTCTCTACGATGTTGAAAACATCTTTTATGGACATTCCTTTGTTCTTTTTGAATTTTGCGAAAATATTTTTGGGAAAGAAATATCCATCTGCGGCATTGTTCTCCACAATATTTATCCCAAATTCGCGGGAATCGGAGAAAATACGGGAGTTATTGAAAAGCACGAATGGAAAAATTGATATGAAAACATTGTTTTTAGAACTAATTTCTCTTTCTAACCGTTTATATGTATAAAGTGCCTCTTCGACCGTTTCAGTCGGGAAACCAACAATGATATTCACCTGCAGATTTATACCCGCGCTGGAGACATTCCGGATCGCTTTGATTGCTTCATCGCCTGTATATCCTTTACCCATCTTTTTAAGCACCCTGTCTGAAAGCGATTCGACCCCGATAGTTAGAAAATTGAAACCTGCGGAAGATAATTTACTGCACAGCTCCGGCGTAAACTGCTTTTCAACCCTGATCCAGGAGCTGAGGTTGATCTTTAAATCTCGCTCAAGGATGAGATCAGCAATCTTGTCGGCATACGATGGCGCTACTGCCTCATTTATCAGATTAAAATGCCTGACACCATATTTTCGTTGAAGGAAAGCAATCTCATTTACCAGTATCTCAGGGGATTTATTCTGTAAACGTTTCGGATTTCCAGTAGTTGAAATGTAATTGCAGTACACGCATTTACCCCAGTAGCAGCCCCTGGACGAATAAACGCCTATGGCAAGTTCATCAGGGAAGAACGGGGTAATTAAATCGTAGTTCGGCGGCGGGATTTCATCCAGATGAACAGGCTCGCATGCAGGGTTGACAATCACTCCGTCTTTACCCAGATAGGCAAGATTTGGTACCGCAGAAAGCTCATTACCTGATTTTATCGATTCGATTAGCAACCTGAGAGGCTTCTCTCCTTCATACAATACCATGCTATCTATAAATGGCATGTGCAAAATATTTTCCATGGTAAATTTATCTATGTGCGAGATATAGCTCCCGCCGAGACAAACATGGATATGCTTATTGATGCTTTTAATGGAGCAAGCAAGAGATAAAGCCGGTATTACCTGTTCGTTCATGGCGATAGAAATCCCTACAAGAGGAGTTTCCAGCCCTTTGAACTCTTTTAAGAAAAACTCTTTATAAATTGAGAGATAGAGATTTTTATCTTTATCTGATATTTCCTTATCCGATATTTGCTGGGAAATTGTAGAGGCTGAG
>DAHXMQ010000186.1 GCA_027371625.1 Candidatus Methanoperedentaceae archaeon
GCAGAATGGGCAGATAATGTAAGTGCCGCAAGGACGGACATTCTTCAGCGAACCGCACATGGACGACGGTATTGAGAAAGAAATGTTAAAGGACGTTAAAGAATGGTTCAAGTACTACACTCTTGGCTTTGCGAATTACCCCGTGCCTGAAAAGTATCTCCGCAATCCTGCGCCGGTTCAGGTGAACAAACCCCTTGAAGCAATTGTGGGGAGGTGAACGTTATGGGCGAGGTAATACTAAGACCAAAAGGCAGCGTCGATATTATGGTTGAAGCTGAGGCAATTTCTCCTGATATCTTTGCAGGAAAGACGAAAAGTGAAATTGAAAAATTGACCGTGTGGCAGGGAGCAGGACAGCTTCAGCTTTGCGAATTCTTTGATATTGAGGGAAGCGTGGGAAGCTCTGCCGCAGAAACAAAGATCATTATTGAAGGAGATGTGCCAAGAGTCAAGCACATCGGGCACGGCATGTCCGCCGGCGAGATAGTGATAGAGGGCTCGGCTGGCATGCATGTCGGCTCGGAGATGGTAGGAGGAAGCATTCTTGTTAAAGGGAATGCAGGCTCGTGGGCTGGCATGGAGATGAAAGGAGGTACCCTTCACATAATTGGGAATGCGAGCGACCATGTTGGATGCGCCTACAGGGGAAGTTGGCGTGGAATGACAGGCGGAAAGATAACCATCGACGGCAGCGCAAAGAGCCAGCTCGGAGGCGGAATGAGCGGGGGAGAGATACATGTTGGCGGAAGCGTTGAGAACTTTGCAGGAATACGAATGAGCAATGGCATTATTGTGGTAAAAGGTGATGCTGTGCGTGGTGTGGGGGCTGAGATGTCGGGAGGCACGTTTGTTGTATGCGGAAAGATAAAACAGTTCTCGCCTGGTTTTGATTACACAGGCACCGAAAAGAACCCGAAAATCGGTGAAACGGTGCTATCAGGAGAATTCATGAAATTCGCAGGCGACTTTGCGATAACCAAAACGCCAAAAGGGGCTCTCTATGCATCAAAAGAAGCCAACGGGGAGGTGTGAAAATGAGGATAAAGGTATTGTTGAACTCAGGAAGCACAATAAACGAGGGCAGGCTTGCAAAGGGCGGAGACAAACTCTCTCCCGAATACCAGAAGGAGTGTGCAGTGTGTGTAATCCATCCCAAGGTCCATAAAGAACTGGGTTCCCCGCAGAGGGTAAAAGTAATCTCAGGTGACGAAACGCGCGAGGTAGTTGTCACCGCAAAGTGCGAGGATTCCGTGACGCCGGAGCAGGTATTCATGCCGAGGGCGATATGGGCAAACGTGGTGGTAAGCCCTGAGACCTTCTCGACAGGTTCCCCGCTCTACAAGGGAAGTCCCGTATTCATAGAAGCGACGGGTGAAGAAGTGAAAAGCGCAGAAGAAATTGTGCTCAAAGTCTATGCGGGAGGCAAATAACATGGTCAGCAAGAATATAATCTGCCCTGTGTGCGGGGCATCGTGCGATGACATACAGGTGGATTACGATGGCGAAAACATCACAGTGAAGAATGCCTGCAAGATGGGCAACGCCAAGTTTCATGAGATTGTGAGCCACCACAGGATAAAAGAGCCGCAGATCAAGGAAAATGGGGCATTCAGAAAAGCACAATGGAATGAGGCGCTTGACAGGGCGGCTGAGATCCTTGTAAACGCAAAGCGTCCCCTTCTTTTCATGGGCAGCGAGACTTCATGCGAAGCAATGGAGGTGGGTCTGCATATTGCAGAATATCTTGGCGCAGTTGTTGACTCAAACTCAACCGTGTGCCACGGACCGACTGCGATGGGAATACAGGAAGCCGGCAGGGTTGGAGCCACAGCAGGGCAGTCAAAGCTCAGGAGCAGCCTTGCCGTCTATTGGGGTAGCAATCCCCTTGAATCCATGCCAAGGCACATGTCACGGTACAGCATCTTCCCGCGGGGTTACTGGACAAAGCGCGGGAGGTTTGACAGGACTATAATTACCGTTGACCCGAGAAGAAGTATCACAGCCGATGCGTCAGACCTGCATGTACAGCTCAAGCCCAATACGGATTACGAACTGCTGTCCGCTCTCCTGACACTCCTCCACGGGAAGAAACCGCATCCTTCCGTTGAGGAGATAACAGGCGTCTCTATCTCCACCATGGAAAATATGCTTGAGATGATGAAAAGCACAAACTTCGGGGCGATCTACGTGGGACTGGGTATTGCATCCTCGTACGGGAAGCACAGGAATGCCGAGCTTGCCTTCAACCTTGTAAAGGAACTCAACAACCACACCAAGTTCGTAATAGGTGCGCTTCGCGGTCACTGCAACGTGGCAGGATTCAACGTGATCGCTTCCTACCTCTACGGCTATCCCTTCGGGCTTGACTTTGCGCGCGGATTTCCGCGATATAATCCGGGCGAGTTCACGGCGGTTGATGTGCTAAGAGAACGGGATGTGGATGCCGCTTTCGTAATGTCGGCTGACCTTGTTTCCCACTTCCCTGCTACATGCGGCGAATACCTGAAGGAGATACCCATGGTGTGCATTGACATTGCTCCCTGCCCGACCACGCTGGCTTCTGATGTTGTATTACCGGGCGTTATCGATGCCATGGAATGCGACGGCACGTTCTACAGGCTGGACGATGTGCCCGTATATTTCACGCCGTTCACGAAATCGCCTTTCGGGTTCACAGAGAGCAATGAGGATACGATGAAGCAGTTGTTTGAGAGGATAAAGCGTTTGAGATAATTAAAGAAAAAACTCCATGACAAGATATGTAGCATTTCTGCGCGGAATCAATGTTGGAGGTCACCAGCCAGTAAAAATGGAAGAGTTGAAGAAAGCGTTTGAATCCATGGGATTTCAGAATGTCAAAACGCTTCTTGCAAGCGGAAACGTGCTTTTTGAAACACCGGAGACGGGCGCAGATAATCTCATCAAACAAATCGAGGGAAAACTGGAAAAAGAATTTGGTCGGAAAGTCACTACTCGAAACTGGAATACGGTCACCAAGATATTAAAAGGCTAATGTGGGCTCTATATGTACAGAGAAAGCTGGCATGCAGAGAAAACGGGCAAATGGGAGAGCT
>DAHXMQ010000301.1 GCA_027371625.1 Candidatus Methanoperedentaceae archaeon
TCATAGAAGTGGTGTACAATAAAAAGCGGGTTCATTCGTCTATCGGGTACGTCACTCCTGAAGAATTTGAAAAATCTGAAGGGAGGTTTTAAATTGAGAAGTTTCTTAACTGGTTGTCCACAAAATGGGGTTCACTCCAAAAAGATGTGTGTAAATTACACGATACATACAAATCAAAGAAAGAGCGCATCAATATCTTTTTTCGATTTTATTTCTTTAACTTTGCCTTCTTTAATGTCCCTTTCACTTTCTTTGATTTGCTCTATTAATTCTTTGTCGGAAAGAATCTCTACAGTTTCAATCAGGCTGTCCACGTCAGCGATAATTTTTTCAAAATCCTCCTTCGGTATTATCACTTTATTGTCAACCTCTTCAACTTTTATTAAATCCAGCATACTTATCATGTGCTATTTAGCGCTCATGTTTTATAAATTATATCACTGAGATTCAAATCATATTCTGCCGCCCCACCCCCTGCAAACCTCCGCTGTCCCAGCCGCACTTACCAACGGCGCCCGCCGAGCCGCGCATTATCTGACAGATTTTTACACCAAGAGTTTTTATAGAGTTTGCGTCAGTTAATTTAAATCGCTCAGGAATAGCCTTATTTAATATTAAACTAAAATATAGAATCATCAAGGAATTAAAATGGAGACCATAAAAGCAACCATCGACCTGCCCGGCATATTTCCCCACCTGATAAAGAAAGACGAGGCTGATATACCTTCTTTCATCAAGCAGACAATAGCCGTCGAGCTATATAGAGAGGGCAAAATATCGCTTGGCAAAGCTGCTGAGCTTGCAGGCGCACGGAACAAGTGGGAAATGATGATTATTCTCAGCGAGCGCGGGGTTTCGGTACATTACACGGCAAAAGACGCAAAGAGCGACCTTAAAACTCTCAAACAGTTTTTGAGGAAATAAATGGTTGTAGTCGCCAATTCTACGCCTCTTATAGCATTATCCAAGCTCGGATTATTCGAGCTATTGAAAGAATATTTCGGGGAAGTGGCAATCCCGAAAGAAGTCTATGAAGAGGTTGTTACACGTGGAGGTAGCCTTTTCGGAGCAAAAGAGGTTTCCAATTCAAACTGGATAAAAGTAATCGAGCCTGAAAACAGAATTGCCGTTGATTCTCTTTCGATGAGTCTCGGTAAAGGCGAAGCTGAAGCGATTATACTTGCAAAAGAGAAAAATACCCTGCTGATAATTGATGACAAGGATGGCAACAATGGCAACAAATCTTGGGGTTCAAGTAACGGGTACAGTGGGTTTGTTGATGCTTGCAGCAGAGGATGGTAAGATAAGCTTAAAAAAGACTCTGGACGAGTTGATAGCATCGGGTTTCAGACTCAGCAAGAGCGAATATAAGAAAATAATTAGCAGTGATTGAAATAAAATTATTTTTTGCCCTGTGCCCGCCCTCCTCTCCAAACCCCGCCGCCCCCCCGCACGCTCGCCGACGGCGCCGCCGAGCCACCCATAGCCAGTTCCAATTTTTATTCAAGCAAGCTTTTATAAAGTTAAAAGCCAATGCATATCATAGTTATGTCCTCCGAATACGCAAAAGCCATAAATTCCCAACTCACCCACGGTCTCGATTTCGAGAAAAAATATATCGAGTCAACCATAAACAAAATGTTAAAGGTGGAGCTTGGCATGGTCAAACGTGAACTCAAACAGGTCAAAAATACGCTTGCTGATTTTGAAAAGCGCCACAAAATGGGTTCGGACGAATTTTACGAGAAATTCAAGGCAGGCAAATTTGGGGACGACAGGGAATACATAAAATGGCATCTACAAGGATACCTTTAACAAGCTCATGGACAGGCTAAAGGAGATCGAAAAGGTAGTTCATGCTTGAGAGCTATCTTGCCGGCCTCAAGGCATCGTTAACCGCATCTCCTATTGTTCAGGATATTTGGAGGATTGAATATGGAAGCAGTATCTTACCCTTTAAGAATACCAAAAAACGTTATAGAGCTTGCGAATCTAAGAACAAAAGAAGAACATGTAGATAAATCTACAGCATTGAGGCAGTTCCTTTACCTTGGTGCAAGAGACTACGTGATGGAACTATACCACAAAGGCAGAATCTCGCTCGGTAAAGCAGCGGAACTTCTCGATGTGAGTACATTTGATGTCCTGAGACTGTTAGAAGAGCATGGTTACCCTGAAATAACTGAGGAACAGCTCAAAAAAAGTAGGAAGACAGAAAAAAGTTTAACATTATAAGCTAATGAATTTTCGATTACACGGCTAAAGATGCAAAGAGAGACTTGAAAAATCTTAAACAATTTTTGAGGAGATAAAATAAGCACCCAGTGTCATATTGCTTCGCGCCGCCTTCCTCTGCGCCAACCCCACGCTGCCACAGCCGCACTCGCCGACGGCGCCGCCCAGTCGTGCCTCATTTTTGCGGTAAAATACCAAGAGGCTCATGCACTGTGTCCTCCGGGGTTGATTTTCTTCGCCTATGCTTAATTTTGCTTGTTGCATTGTTGCATTATTGCAAATTGCAATTTTGCGATAATTATATATACTATTAGTTCAATTTATGCTATCTTGAGGGTATCTATGGAAAAGTTCCTGAAATTTGTAATGTGTGACATGCTGGTTGGCTTACTGGTATTCACGCTTGTGTCCTCAGGGTTTGTCGCGTTCTAATAACTGCAATTTTCTGCTTCATGGTAGTCTTGGATATCGTTTATAAATGTCAGATTGTTCTATTGCGCACAGAACAGGCAATCTATCTGTTATTAGGTTCAGCCCCCAGCGCCAGCCTCCATGTGACACGCGGCGCCGGCAGGAGGGTTTTGCTTATCCTGTGCGGGAATAGTAAAAATGAGGCTGCTTCGGGAACAATGTTGATTTTCAGAAAGCGTAGCAGTCAATCTACGTTCATCTGCCGCTGGATTTCCAAAAAGTTCCATCCAGCACTTTTCTCAGATAAACCCCGGTATAAGACCCCTCTATCCTCGCCACCTTCTCAGGCGTGCCCTCAGCAATTATGCGCCCGCCGTTATCGCCGCCCTCTGGACCGAGGTCTATTATGTGGTCGGCGACTTTTATCACATCGAGATTATGCTCTATCACCACCACGCTGTTGCCAGCATCCACGAGCAGCGAGAGCATGTCGAGCAGCTTCTGGATATCGGCGAAATGCAGCCCTGTCGTGGGTTCGTCCAATATATAGAGCGTCCTTCCCGTACTTCGTTTGCTCAACTCGGTGGAAAGCTTAACGCGCTGCGCTTCTCCCCCTGAAAGGGTGGTTGCAGCCTGCCCGAGCCTGATATATCCGAGCCCAACGTCAAAAAGCGTCGAAAGCTGCCGTTTTACTTTCGGAATGTTCTCGAAAAACGAAAGCGCCTCCTCAACGGTCATGTCCAGTACCTGCGCTATATTCCTGCCTTTGTATGCGATCTCAAGCGTCTCGCTGTTGAACCTGTTCCCGTGGCAGACCTCACACGGCACATAGACATCGGGAAGGAAATGCATCTCGATGGTAATAATGCCGTCCCCGCCGCATGCTTCGCATCTCCCTCCCTTGACATTGAAACTGAACCTCCCGGGCAGGTAGCCTCGCGCCCTCGACGACGGAAGCCTGGCAAATAAATCCCGTATAGGGGTGAATACGCCCGTGTACGTGGCAGGGTTTGAACGCGGCGTCCTGCCGATTGGGGACTGGTCGATTATGATGACCTTATCGATGTTCTCAAGTCCGATGATTCCCCTGTGCTTCCCCGGTTTTTCCTTTGCATGATAGAACCTCTGCGCAAGAGCCTTGTAGAGAATATCGTTGACAAGCGTGCTCTTGCCCGAACCTGAAACACCGGTGACCGCTGTCATCACGCCAAGTGGTATGGTAACGTCTATCTGCTTCAGGTTATTCTCACCCGCCCCCACGATGGTTATCTTGCCCTTCGGCTTTCGCCTCTTCGCAGGCAGGGGTATCACCTTTTCATGGCTCAGGTACTTACCAGTCAGCGAGCTTTCGCACCCGATTACGTCTTCAAGGCTTCCGGTCACCACAACCTCCCCTCCGTGAACGCCAGCGCCGGGACCCATGTCAACGATAAAATCTGCGCTCCTTATCATCTCCTCGTCATGCTCCACCACCACAACCGTGTTCCCTAGGTCGCGAAGCTGCGTCAGCATGTGTATCAGCCTTCCGTTATCACGCTGATGGAGACCGATGCTCGGCTCATCGAGGATGTAGAGCACACCCACGAGGCTTGAGCCTATCTGCGTGGCAAGCCGTATCCGCTGGCTTGCCCCCCCTGAAAGCGTACCTGCCGCCCTGTCGAGAGTGAGATAATCAAGCCCCACGTCCATGAGGAACCCGAGCCTTGCACGAAGCTCCTTCATTATCGGCTTTGATATTATTGCCTCTTTTTCGCTAAATTTGATGGTTCCAAGGAACTCAAGCGCCTTTTTTACAGACAAACGTGTTGTGGCAATTATGGACTTATCTGCAACAATGACAGCGAGGCTTGATGGTTTGAGCCTCTCCCCCTTGCACACGGTACACGGTTTTATGCTCATGTACTGCTGGATGCTCTCCCTTGCTTCCTCATACCGTGCTTCCCTGTATTTTCTTGCAAGGTGCGGTATCACGCCTTCAAAACTGCTCCAGTGTTCCCAGAGCCCGTCCCTGTCTCGCTGAACGTACCTGAAAAGGATCTGCTCGCTTCCCCCGTGCAGGAGCACACGCACATGCTCTGGTTTCAGTTCCGAGAAAGGCGTATCGAGCGAAAAACCGTAATGCTTTGCCACCGAGGCAAGCATCTGGCGGTAATACCCGTAGTCGCCCCACGGCTCGATGGCTCCTTCGCTTAGGGATTTGCTTTTGTCGGGCACTATAAGGTCGGGGTCGAATTCCATCGTGTTCCCAAGCCCCTGGCATGCCGGGCATGCACCTCTGGGGCTGTTGAAGGAGAACATGTTGGGTTCAAGCGGCTCGAAGCTGATGCCGCATTTCGGGCACGAGGCATGCTCGCTGAAGAGAAGTTCCTTGCTTCCTATGACATCTATCACCACGATGCCGCTTCCCTGTTTCAGGGCGGTAGCCACGGAATCCGAAAGCCGCTCGCCTATATCTTTCTTTATCACCAGCCTGTCCACGACGACATCGATATCATGCTTCTGCTGCTTGTTAAGTGTTATCTCCTCCGAGAGTTCATACATTTCACCGTCCACGCGGACGCGGGCAAAGCCGGCTTTGGCAAGGTCTTCGAACATCTGCTTGTATTCGCCTTTCCTCTGCCTTGAGAGCGGCGCAAGCACGTGTATCTTCGTGCCCTCGGGCAGCGCCATTACGCTTTCCACAATTTGCTCCACCGTCTGCGGGGCGATCTCACTCCCGCAGTTCGGGCAGTGCTGCTTCCCTATCCTTGCATAAAGAAGGCGCAGGTAATCGTATATCTCTGTCACCGTACCCACTGTCGAGCGCGGGTTCTTGCTCGTGGATTTCTGCTCGATGGATATCGCCGGCGATAAGCCTTCTATATGTTCGACATCGGGTTTATCCATCTGCCCGAGGAACTGCCTTGCGTAGGCTGACAGTGATTCGACATACCTTCGCTGTCCTTCGGCATACAGGGTATCGAATGCAAGCGATGATTTCCCCGAACCAGAGAGCCCTGTTATAACTATGAGTTTGTTCCTCGGAAGCTCAAGGTCTATGTTCTTGAGGTTATGGACACGGGCGCCTTTTATTATGATTTTGTCTTCTGCCATGAAAAATGGTAGTGTAATATTGGCGCTCGATGGTTAAAATAGTATGGTTACTTCAAATCCGTCGTGGGGTTTGGATTCAGTATTAGCGGTGGTCTGGGTGATTGATTGAAGTCAAAATCCTGCGTAAGGTCGCCTAGCTGCGGCACGTTTTCGCGGACAGTCGGTCTCATGTCGGGTCTCTGGTCTGTTTTCGGGTCGATCCTCTCGCCGCCCAGGAAATCGTCCTCTATGAATTTCGTATAGGCATCGAAACTCAGGGTCTGGTGGTCGATATAGCCCTTCTTTGCGTATGGGCTGATAACGAGACCAGGCACGCGCAGCCCATAGCCGTTCTCATCCACATGCGGCGGGACGACGTGGTCATAGAATCCGCCCCAGTCATCCCATGTTAAAAATATCGCGGTGCTGTTCCATTCCGGACTCTGCATTATCACATTGATTATTCCCGTCGTATAAGCCTGTCCCGTGCTCACAAGCGCAGGCGGATGCTCGCTATCCTGCCGTTCGGCATTATCCAGACGACGGAAGGAAGATTCCCGCTTTCCACGGCTTCATAAAAATTATCAAGCGGCTTGCCATTGTTAGCGAGCGACTGGGGATTTGCAAGCTCGTTCGTGCAGCTCATGGGGTCTTTATTTTTACATCTTGCCGACCAGCCCGAAACAAGAAAGAGGTGCGCAGGAAGGCTCCAAGATGCCGATGACTCAAACATTCTATCTTGAAGCACGAACTCATCCACATATTTCCAGTAGTTTGGTATTTCCCGCCTGTCGTGGTAACCCATCACATCTGGCTTGCCGAGGGCTTTGTTGCACTCAGGGTTGACGCTACTCCTGCACGCGCTCTTCCTGCCTTCTTCCTGCTGCGCAATAAAGCCGTCCATCCTTCCATTATCAACATCAGCAGCAGCGTCAATCGCTCCGTGAGGTCCTCCCTCGTTTTTGTCGTTAGTGTCGTGATATGGACGCACGCAGTTGCCTGTGCTTGGGTCTGGCACACAAACAGCAGGCGTGCCGTTTTTCATTAGGATTCCCTCTGCTCCCGGGTATGTTCCGAAATAGTGGTCAAACGCCCGGTTCTCCTGCATTATGATAACGACGTGTTTGATCCTGCGAATGCCTTCAAGCTTGCTCTGGGGCTGCGTGATGCATCCCGATACAACGAGAACCCCAATTATTACAAGCGCAAGCCAGAACCGCATAATACCCACCAATGTTGGAAGCTATGGCTTATAAGGATTTTGAAAGAGAGATGCGGTTTAAATCCGAAATCGAAAACTATTTTTATGTTGAGTCTAATTATAGACTGCTATTATTTTAGAATAGCTTTTATATAAATTATTAATATCAATAATGGATGTGAAATGTATTGTTCGAAGATAAAGAAGGCAATGTTCCTCTGAGATTCAGTGAATATTTCAGGGTGCTGAAGCTGACAAGGAAACCAACGCGAGAAGAGTTCACGGTGATAGCAAAAGTAGCAGGTGCCGGTATACTTCTGGTTGGACTGATCGGGTTTATCATATACCTGTTAATATCAGTACTGCCTGGATGGTTAAAATGAACGAGGAAGTAACGAAAGAAGCAGCTATCTTTGTCGTGAAGACAACCGCTAATCAGGAAAGAACGGTGGCGAATCTTATTGAGAAAGTGGCTAAGAAGGAGAAGCTTGGAATTTATGCAATTCTTGCGCCCGATGAGTTAAAAGGATATGTTCTTATAGAGGCTGA
This sequence comes from Candidatus Methanoperedentaceae archaeon, assembly GCA_027371625.1. Classification (GTDB taxonomy): domain Archaea; phylum Halobacteriota; class Methanosarcinia; order Methanosarcinales; family Methanoperedenaceae; genus Methanoperedens. The sequence goes on from DAHXMQ010000301.1 coordinate 7,469, forward strand.
AGGTCCTGAGGTTGTGGATCAGGTGATTGCGAATGTGCCCCATGCAAGGACGATGGTGAAAGGTCAGTCAAGTTTTGCCGAGATTGCGCATTTCCTGGTACCAAAACTTACAGTTACAGGTATTACAGAAGGAAGCATAGTTGAACTTATTTCGGGTCCTTTCAAGGGAGAAAAAGCAAGGGTGAAAAGGATAGATACAGCTCATGAGGAGATCACGGTTGAACTGTTTGAAGCGATGGTACCCATACCTGTTACGGTTCGCGGTGATAATGTTAGAATATTGAAACGCGAGGAAGAAGAGAAGTAAGAAAAAACCCCGTATTTAAATACGGGGATATAAGGAGAATCCAAGAATGGTAAGCGTTGTAGAAGCACTGGTTCCCGGAGGTTCAGCTACCCCGGGTCCGCCGCTTGGGCCGTCGCTCGGTCCTCTCGGCGTGAATGTAAAGGCAATCATAGACAAGATCAATGAACAGACAAAAGCCTTCAGCGGAATGCAGGTTCCGATTAAGGTTATCGTGGATGATAAGAAACAGTTCACGGTTCAGGTCGGAACCCCGCCTATGTCTGCCCTGATAAAGAAAGAGCTTGGCATCGAGACAGGCTCTGGAACCCCGAATACCAAAACAGTGGGCAATATTACCGTGAAGCAGGCGGTGAAGATTGCGCGCATGAAGAAGAACGATACCCTTGCAAGGTCATTGAAGAATGCAGTTAAAGAGGTCGTAGGCTCATGCCTGCCGCTGGGTGTGACCTTCGAGGGCTTAAAACCAAAGGATGCTATTGCAGCTATCAATAGCGGAAAATTCGACTCGGAGCTTTCCGAGCCGATGTAATTTTTTTTGCTTCAATATTTTTTTAATTAGCGAATACCTTTGCCTCGATTCTGGAAAGGGTTATCTTTATCTGTGCTGTATCCTGCCGTATCTGGGAGGTATCCTCTTTTACGCTTTTCAAAACATCTATTGTTATATCCTGCTTCTCCAGCATCTTTGAGAGTATCGGTATGCCCTTTCCCCACTTCCATCGCCCGCCCCCGTGCATGCGTGCCTGCGCTCTCAGACCACCAGCATGGATAACGGTAATTATTTTATATCGTATTCACCATTACTAATATTAAGGTTCAAGAATGGAAAATACTGTACAGATTCTCAAGAGCAGGATAGACGACCTTGAAACAGAACTCAATGCTATGCGCAGGACTCTCGGTGCAACGATGGAGAAAAAAGATCCAAAGGCTTGGGACAGGTTGCATGCAATAGGCAAGGAAATAGCCCATGAATGGAAGAGCAAAAAACCAAGCTGGCAACTAGTATCTGAAGCAAGAAGATAATATGTATTGCATAGACGCCAGCGTATTCATAAACGCTGAAATTGAAGGTGAGGAATTCCATGAATACAGTGCGAAGCTCATGCAAAACATTAGGGATCGAGGAATTACCATAATCGTCCCAGAAATTGTATTGCCTGAGATTTCATCAGCGATTGCAAGGGGCACAAATGACCCTGAAAATGCAACGGAATTTATAAAAGAGCTAAAACAAATCCCGAACATAGTGTTTGTTCCAATAGATCGAGAGCTTGCGGATCATGCTTCAAAGCTTGCGGCTGAATATAGACTCCGAGGGTGTGATGCTATTTATGTGGCTGTTGCGTCTATGTTCAGAGCTAAATTGATCAGTCTTGACAAACAGCAGATAGAAAGGGCTGCAAAGTGCATAGAGACTGCGAAGCCACAAGAAGAAATAAAAAATTTTTAATCGCAAATTGCCGCGCGCCTGCACCCTCGCAGAATATAACCACAGAGTCGGCTATGAACTCGGTTCATAAGCCAGAACATCTACCCTCCTACGAAAAGAATCAAAAACAGAACTATCGCCGGAATCCCTATCATTGCCCACAACATGGGTTTATATCGCCACACTTTTGCACCGTCAAGCGGTCCGAAGGGTATCATGTTGAATCCTGCAAGGAACACATTGATAAAGGCGGCTGTCCTCAGAACCGCGTGTGCTAATCCGGAGGGCGAAACGAAGAACGAAGCGGTAAAAAACGATACCGCAAGTATCAGGTTTACCACTGCGCCTGAAACCGAGATGTATGCAAACTCCTTTGCACTCTGGAAGGAATCCCATTGGTATTCGAACGGACTGTATGCCACCCTTCTGCCGCGAATCATTACAGCGCCTGGCGCTGCGAATACGAATGCGCCCCTGGTGATAATTGAAAGACCAATTGCAAGAAGAAGCCCAACTGGACTTGCTTCATAGTCAGCAGCATAGCCGTATCTCAGCGCCGTAAACTTGTGGGCGAGTTCATGGAGGAGAAACCCTGTACCAACCCCGAAAGCCACGATTATCATCCGCTCAGGACTCAGGCTCGGGTATGTGAACGCTATGGTTAGCACGAGCAACGATGCTACAAGATGCACTATCTCCCTGGTTCTTGCCATGCGCTCCAAGTTAATCTGGAAAGATATAAATTATACCATGCCGCATGCGAAGTTCGAGAGCAACTCGTCCTGCTGTGGGCTTTTCACGCCATATAGACACTGGCGCGCATCCTTATAATAGAGCCGCTCCTCGAGTATCCCCTCTTTTTTCAACCTTGAGAGAGCATATCGTACAGTGCGCGGAGGAAGGTAGCTTTCAGCCACAAGCTCTTTCTGTGTGAGCAAGCCTTTGTATTCCAGCACCTTGAAAACGAGTTTCACAGACGGGGATAACTGCACAATCTTTCGGGTGTAAACGTCCTGCACCGCTGCAGTTTCTGAATAGAGATACTTTTCCGTTTTTGCCATGTCATTAGAAAGACATCGATACGATTTAAATCTTTAGGCAAAATATGCCTGAAAAATCTGGGTTAAGTATAAATACACTTATAAATACATTTAATCGGCATGGCACATAAAACACTGACAATATCAGAAGAAGCATATGAAGCACTGGCTGAGCTCAAAAAAGAAGGGGAAAGCTTTACCGAACTCATAAAGCGAATCACTATACCTCTCAGGAAAAAAAAGCTCAGCGATTTCATTGGTGTGATGAGTGGTAAGGAATTTGATGATTTCGAAAAAGCTGCGCTGGAGGTAAGGCGCTCTAAGAGCACTCGATTGGAAAGGGTGAAGCTATGACGGTTCTTGATACCAATTTTTTGATAGACATTCTCAGAGGCAAAGGTACTTCAGAAGCAGTGGACTTGATCGACAATCCAAAAACAACGACTATAAACGTCTTTGAACTCTATTATGGAGCAGGGCGCTCTGCAAAACAGGAAGAAAGTATCGCAGGGATCATTTCTTTACTTAGGTCTATAGATGTACTTGATTTTGACAGAAAAGCGGCGGTGAAAGCCGCTGAGATCCATGCCAAATTAACGAATTCAGGAAAACTTCTGGACATTCAGGACGTTCTCATAGCAGGAATCGTTATAGCAAACAACGAAGAACTCCTGACCAGAGATGTTGCCCACTTCAATCGCATACCGGGTCTGAGATGCAGATCATGGTAAGCGTTGGCGATGTGTTTTAATGAAGTTTGTATTCGGAAAGTATATAAAAAGCTAAGAAAAATTATTACCGATGAAAGACCTTCTCTCGTGGGACCAGACATTATTCAAGGACAGCGAGCTTTTCGAGCTTGACCACATACCCGAGCATTTCCTCCACAGGGATGCGCAGTTGCAAGCGCTGATGTACAGCATCCGACCAGCGCTCTCAGGTGCAAGACCCCTTAATTCCCTGTGCATCGGCGCACCTGGCACGGGCAAGACCACGGCTGTGCTTAAGATTTTTGAGGAAATCGAGAAACACACGCCCAAAATAATCCCAGTGCTTGTGAACTGTCAGGTAAACTCCACACGATATGCCGTCTATTCCCAGGTTTTCAAAAAGCTCATAGGATATTCTCCTCCTTCTTCTGGCGTTTCTTTCAAGAAGATCTTCAGCGAGGTGGCAAAATACCTTGCTGAGCGTGAGAAAGTGCTTTTGGTAGCGCTGGATGACATGAATTATCTTTTCTACGAGAACGAGGTGAACGAGGTGCTTTATTCGCTGCTTCGTGCACATGAGACACATCCGGGCGCGCGTGCGGGCGTGATTGCAGTTCTGAGCGATACAGGCGTGCCGCATATACTTGACCCGAAAGTGGAATCCGTCTTCCTGCCTGAAGAGATTAAATTCCCACAGTATTCGTATGATGAGATAAAGGATATCCTTTCAAACCGCGCAAAGCTCGGGTTTTATCCCAACGTGCTCGATAACAGCGTGCTTGAGAGGATTACCGAGCATACGTTTGCTCTTGGTGATTTGCGTGTGGGAATAGACCTCTTAAAGCGCGCCGCCCTTAACGCAGAGCGCCGGGCAGGCAGGACGATAGCCGCTGAAGATGTGGAATCTGCTTATGAAAAATCGCGGCTTGTACACCTGTCGTATGTGATGAGGGCGTTGAAAAATGATGAAAAAACTCTTCTCGGACTGATAGCAGATTTCCCGCAAGTCAATTCAGGCGAGCTTTATGAGAAGTTCCATGAAAAGACCGCCCTCGGCTACACGCGTTTCTATGAGATGCTGAACAAGCTTGGCTCTGTCAAGCTGATAGATGCTGATTTTACGGGCAAGGGTGAGCGCGGGAGAAGCAGGGTGGTAAAGCTTCGGTATCAGCCTCTGGAAGTCAGGGCGAGGCTGTGAGTTCATTATCCTGATAATTTCTGATATAAAAAGAATTATATAAGAGTAGTGACATTACTATATTGAGGGTACACCATGTCAATACTGGATGTAACAGAAGATCAAATATTTCATACGTTAGGAAGAGGAAGAGATCCAAATTTTAAGCAGATAGAGAAGGTTAGGCCTGTAATAACCAAACCGAAGAAAACATATGCACTTAACCAGACGATTAAAACTGCACAAACAGTGAAAACACAGGCGGATACTGTTCAGCCTACACCAGCGATATCAGTTCCTTCGCTGCAAGCCGATGACTCCATGAAGAAGCTTACGGCAGACCTGGATGAACTGAACAACCGTGTTGCAGGGCTTCAGAAAATTGTAAAATGGTACATAGTGCCGCAATTTGTGATCGTTGTGGTTTTATTCGTGGCTCTCGTGACAAAAGGTTAAAACATTACCATTTTTAAATTTCCGTGGATCTTCAGTTCTCGGATTTTTGAGTTCACTCTCTGATTTTAGATTTTGAAAGCTTTGCCAGACCAACCGATATTTTATTGTATTAGCGTTCTTTATTGAGAATATGAAATACATCGTCCTTGTAGGAGACGGGATGGCTGATTATCCCGTACCAGAACTCGGAGGCATCACTCCACTTCAGGCTGCCAATATCCCTAATATGGACTTTATAGCCAAACACGGGAAATGTGGCGTTGCCAAAACAGTACCTGACTTCCTACCGCCTGGAAGCGATGTGGCAAATCTTTCCATCCTCGGATACAACCCGGCACGATACTACAGGGGAAGAGGTCCTCTTGAAGCCGCAAGCATCGGAATAACACTTGGAAAGAATGATATCGCTTTCAGGTGCAATCTTATCACGGAGAAGGACGGGATGATTGCAGATTACAGCGCGGGGCATATTTCAACCGAGGAAGCCCGAAGCCTTATCGAAGCCGTGGATGAGGAACTCTGCAATCACGGGAAATTTTATGCAGGCGTGAGTTACAGGCATCTGCTTGTGATGGATAAAGGCGAAAAAACACAGTGCACCCCGCCCCATGATGTGGTCGGCAAATCTGTGGAAGATTGCCTGCCGCGTGGAGATGATGCGGAGGTTCTTATAGCTCTAATAAGAGCATCAAAACCGATACTTGAGCACCATGAAGTCAATATGAAGAGAAAAAAAGACGGGAAAAACATAGCCAACCTCATCTGGATGTGGGGTCAGGGAAGGGCGCCGAACATGCCTCGATTTGCGGACTTATTTGGAGTTTCAGGCTCGATTATCTCGGCAGTGGATTTATTAACAAGCAGATTCATAAGGCTGTGCCCTTCCACGGCTCCAAAAACACCCTCTTTCGCTGCAAACTCATCAAACTTGTCCACATAGTCAGCGCTTTC
>DAHXMQ010000302.1 GCA_027371625.1 Candidatus Methanoperedentaceae archaeon
GAAGGCTGGATTTACGGAGATTTATTCAAGACCGAACAACAGGCATGAACATTAAAATAATCTCCGAAGATGATTACAGCGGCGAATTTTTAAAGAACGTAATCGCGAAGCTCAAGGATGAAAAGCTGGTTGGAAATATAACTGTAAAAGGCTCAAAACCAATGCTTCCTTTGTGCAACTCGAAGCTCGATAGAATTTTGAAGGCATTTGATAAAACCTGTGACAAGATTCTCATTATCCTGGACTCTGATGAGCCTCAAAATCGTGAATTCAGGCGTACAAATGTTAAACGTCATGTCCCAAAAATGACAACTCCTGTCGAAATAATTCTGACCGATTACGAAATTGAAGAATGGATATGTTTCAGTAAAAATTTAAAATGGGGACAATCGAAGCCCTCAGAAGAGTTGAAAAATCAATTCGGATATAAAAAGAGCAGTCTCCCGAGATACGCTGGCGATTTGGATTATGATAAGCTTATAAAAAATAGCAAATCGTTTATCGCTTTTTTAAACGCTTTGCAGCCATAAAAAACCACCCTCAGTATCCTATAAATCGTCCTGTCCTTTTAATCTCCCTCCCTATCACCAACCCTGCAACCACCCCGCTCAGGTGCGCACTGTGCGCAATCGCATCCCCTGAACCAAAAAAAATGAGGTCAAGCAGGGCAAACATTATCAGCGCGTATGTAATTTTCACAGGTATAAAGTAAATATACACCTGGATATGCGGGGCGAGAATCGCAAGGCAGGCAAATATCCCCATCAACGCCCCGCTTGCACCAACGGCAGGATCATTCGATTGGAGAACTAAACCTGTCCACAACGAATAGCCAATTGCGGCAACTATCCCTGAAAGGAAAAATACAGCAAGGAACCTTTTCCCGCCTATCCTGCGCTCAAGCTCCGGTCCTAAGAAGAATAAAAACAACATATTGAAAAGAAGATGTATCGGACCTGAATGCAGGAACATGTGCGTCACAAGCGTCCACGGGCGAGAGAATATATCCAGAGGGTAAAGAGCCAGATAAAAATCATAGCTTGGCCCAATAACCATCTGCAAAACAAAAGAAATAACAGCTATAGCCAGTATCGTCAGCGAGTAATTGCTTCTTATTACCGATATGGCATTGGTTAAGGGAGTTAAGACAGCTTTTTTCTGCTTCTTTGCAATCAAATCAGGCTCGTATTCATACAATTTTCCCCTGTCACGAACCTGCTCCTTATACGATACAAGCCCTGAGCAGTTATGCGATTCGGGCAGGCGGTGGTTATAACAGAATGAATTGCCGCAGAACTTGCATGTAAACGGCAGTGGGTCTTTGAAACCGCAGTAATAGCATTCCTTCGCCATCATATCGCCTTTAATGCTCTTTTGTCCTGTGGCTTAATAATTGTTTGGAGAGTGTCCTTTTTTCAAATCCGCCATTGAAGAATACATAAACTTCTATCTTTCCACCATTCACGTACTTCCTCCTCATCCTGTCGTACATCTGTCGGCTGTGCCTAAGAGCATGACTTTTGAAGTATTCCTTAATCGCATTCAGGAATCTCAGCTTTTGCCTGCCGACTTATTGGGATGCAGTTGGTGCCAATAAGAATGATAATACCATCTTCAATAATACCGTTATTGAGGGAATGAAATCCATTATAAAAAGACCGACTTTTATATTAATCCGTAACTCTCCCTTTTTTACGTAATATGCTCAATCCCCAATTTTTCAATCAACAATCGTGTTTTCTTCGGAACCTCTGAAACCTGACTTCCCATTCTTTTAGGCATTCGCAGTTATTTTTTATCATGGACATAATTACAAATAAAAGAATACCAAGCAAAATAAGAGCTAATCCAAAAGGGTTGGTAACGAATATCGTCATTAATAAAAATCCAATGCCTATAATAAAAAGTGGTAGAGTACGATAATATTTATAGTATGTTTTCAAAAATTGGGGGATTCTGCCTATGGAATTTGCCTTTTGAGCTCTCAAATTTGCAGAAACGAAAATGAGTGTTGTAAGGAAAATTGATAGTAAAAGGAAAAAAATAATCAGTATTTTATAATCAAGCCCTTTTAAATAATCGAATAAAGGGTCAGGTCTTTTATTGAAAGTGACGATGACTGCCGTAGAAATGAAAAGGTACATATAAAGTAAAAGTGACGTTGTAACAAAACTCAAGATCAATTTTACCCGACACAACAGGCAGTTTCATACTTCTACCGCTACTGTATGGAAACTGAATTCCCGAATATTTGCAATTTCAGAAACTTCTTCCTCGTTCTCTTCCTCAAGACACATCGCTATTACTTCATGGATATTTTTAAGCGCTTCATCAAGAGTCTTGCCCTGAGTGTAGCATCCTCTTAAAAGTGGGCACTCTACGACGTAAAATCCATCCTCATCCTTTTCCACGATAATGGGAAGAGTAATTTTTCTGGTTTTGGGTTTTGTTACCATGACGCATATAAAATGTTGTGCGCTGATTTAAGTGTGTCGGAATGTGATGTGGATGCGGAAGATAGCTCCGCACAGGGATAAATTAGTGCAGTACATCACTCCAGTTCCCTTATGAACCCCTCGAGCCTCTCGCAAGAGACCTGCTTCTTGGCTTCACTGCACTTCTTGACCTTATCCAGAAGCTCGCACATCTGCTCATGCGTTAGATTATAGCCCATCTTCTGCACAACGCCCTTCAATGCCTTCGATCCAGTGTGCTTTCCTATGATTATTTCCCGTTTTGCCCCCACCATCTCAGGAGCAAACAATTCATAGGTCATGGGTTCCTCAAGCACCGCAGCCACGTGTATCCCGGATTCGTGGGCGAAGGCATTGGCGCCCACAATCGGTTTTGTCCTTGGGATTGTGAGTCCGGAATATTGTTCAACAAGCCCTGATAACTCCATCAACTGGCTCACATCATACCTCTCGATGCCGTACTGCACCCGCAGGCTCATAAGCAATTCCTCAAGTGCAGCATTCCCGCACCTCTCCCCGATGCCGTTGATGGTCGTATGGAGCTGGAAAGCTCCAGCCTCGGCTCCGGCAAGCGTATTTGCCACTGCCATACCAAGGTCGTTGTGGCAGTGGATGCATACCTTTGTTTTCACGGCTTTCTTAATCTCTTTTACAAGGAAGAATGCCGTACTCGGATTCAATATCCCCACGGTATCTGCAATGCTGATGTAATCTGCACCGTGTTCTTCCGCAGACCTGAATATGGACTTGAGTACAGTTATGTCCGTGCGTGTGGCATCCTCGGCGGCAAACCGTACTGTAAGACCGTGGTCTTTTGCATAATCGAGCACGTCGAGAGCACAGGACTCGGTCTCAGCAAACGTCTTGTGATACTTATATTTAAGGTGCAAATCCGACGTTGCGATAAACACACTCACGAAATCCACATCGCATCGAAGGGCAACATCCACGTCCTTTGCAACAGAACGCGCAAGGCAGCATACTCTGGCATCAAGCCCCAGATGTGCAATCTCCCGTACTGTTTCTTCTTCAACCTTCGACACCACGGGGAATCCTGCCTCAATTATCTCAATGCCTATGCTGTCGAGTTTTTCTGCGATTGCGATTTTCTCTTCCTTGGTAAAAGCCACTCCAGGGGTCTGCTCTCCGTCCCGCAAGGTGACATCGCATATCTCGATATCCCCTGGTTTTGGATTAATGAACTGCATGAGTAAGTTTTTTGAGTAAGCCATAGTGGTTTCTTTAACCATGTTTAATCATTACTTATAGCTTTTGATTTCGACCGCAACACAGACGCTGCTAGGAATAATACTTCAACGCCCCCAGTGCATTCACAATCTGGGGCTCAGGCGGCATCAGTATATCCTTTTTGAGGATATCACGGAGCGCAGATACCATCCCTTCATTCTTCACCGTTCCCCCTATCAGCACAATCGTCTCCGTCTCAGGTATCATAAACGAAATGCGGCGCGCAAAAGCATAATGCATCCCTGCTATAACCTCCTCCTTTGAATAGCCTGCCACGAGCTGCGAGATCATCTCCGAGATTGCAAATACGCCGCATGTGTTGTTGATATCAGGAATTCGTTTTGCTTGAAAGTGAAGTGTACCTATTTCATTCAATTCTAATTTGAAATAATTTGCCACAAACTCAAGGAAAGCCCCTGTTCCAGCGCTGCACCTGTCATTTATTATAAAATTATTACTCTTAACATCGATCACCTTTGTATCCTGTCCCCCTATATCCACAATCACCTCAGCCTCAGGGAAATAATGTTTAACCCCGAATTGCGCTGCGGTTATTTCCGTAACAGATGCTCTATGGGGAACCGAGTGGCGAAAATATCCTGTTGAGATTATATCCTCCTTTTTTACTCCCTTCACAAGCTCCTTCCAGTTATGCGTCCCTGTTATCTGGTATTCAATCTCTCCATCCACAATTCTGACAATTTTTGCAGTCGTGCTTCCCACATCAAGTCCGATCATAAAGCGACGCCCCGCTTTACTTGGCATAGGGGTATGCTTCGCATACCCCTTATTTTGATTAAACTTTCATAAAGTTTAATCATGACCTCTCCAGCACCTCACGGAATGCCTCAAGCCGCAATTTTATCTGCTGAGGCGTTTTACCGGGCAGGTCTCCCTGAATGGTCAGCATGGGGTAATCCAGCTTCGCCCTCAATATCTCATCCTCAAGTACATGATGGCATGCGAACTGGGTATAATGTATCACCCCTTCAACTTTTCTTTTTTCCAGTTCCTTTTGAAGGAATTCTATCCTGAAGTCAAGCGATCTTGCAAAGGTATAATTGCAGTAATCAAGTGCAACCTCGTTGATGTCATCTCCTGAGTGCCTTACAAATTCATAGGGTAATTCATCAAAAACTATCTGCAGATCAAGCGACTGCGCAGCTTCATGGAAATCATGGTATATCGGAGGCACGCCGATTAAAGCCACCCTGTTATTAAGAGCGATATTTCCTTCTTTGATATCGAGAGCATTTCGGAATCTATCCAGGTCCCCCATGAGATCGCTGAAAGAAACAAGGATACGAAATGCCTCGCTTGATGATATTTTACCATTGAGCCTTTTATTATCGATTTTGCGCCCTAATTTTTTAAGTGCTTTAACGTCCCTGAATTTTTCAGGATATTCGATATTTCCAAGAAAGGACGATAGCTTGTGCAACTGCGACTCAAGGTATTGCACATCCCCGTCGAAAGGATAGAAGAAAAAGTGGGTTGGGATCCCGCTCATCGCAGCTTTCTGCCCGTCCACGAGGGCATTATGGCAGTCGCCCCCTGCAACCACTATAAGAGAATCGATTTTTATTTCCCTTTTTACCAGCATCTCCCGCCATATAGCCGTCCAGGCGCACAGCTTGTTCTTCGGGTAATTTTTGGAGGCAGGAATGATATTATTGACATCAAAAGGCTCGCCTGCACATGCAAATATCAATTCAGGGGGCACAAGGGCGGTCATCCCGATTTTTGACACATGCGCTCTATGCATTTGCATGCAATTTATTCTTTTGCACAAATAACTTGCGAAAGATTTAACGTATAGTGAAAGAATAATTCAGCAGGAGGTGAAAAAATGGTTGGACTGGAAAGTTCAATGGATCAGGCTCAAAATGCACAAAAAGTCAAAAAGCCTAAAGTTTCCGCGGCTGAAAAAAAGAGGCAGGAAAAGTTCATGGAACAATTAAGAGCCCGTAAGGCACCGCAGCCGAAGAAAGCAAAATAATTACATGAACACCTAAATTTTTTTAATCAGATAGACATAGGAAGAGCCTTTTATGCGTTTGAAAGGTTTTCCATGTCTTTAGTGCGCATAATGCCGCCTTATGTTCAAGTTATTTTTGTTTTTCGCAGTCATGGAACAGAACATTTATTCACCTGCTAACAATCTGGGCTGCCGATACCGTTTCACTTGTGGAGCTGTAAAGTGCCAGAAAGTCGAGGTCGCATCCAAACCCCCGTGCTATATAGAAAAGTTCAGCCGGTATCAGCCAGAAGATGAAGCTCAATGGTACCGTAGGGATTGGGAAGTGGTCAATAGAATTACCTGGAGGGAGGTTTTCAGCCTTCAGGAATCCTGGATTTACGGACTCCTTATTATTATAATTACTGTTTTTATATTTATAATAATGATTTTTATATATGTTTTATTAAAGGCTAACCGATATTACTAATCTCCTGCCTCAACTCTCCCAGCGTGGATTTGCGCTCTGCGAATGCGTTGTGGCGGTGGATGCTCTCCTCATTTATCTGTTTGATGGTAATTATCGAATCATCTGGCAACTCAGGAAATTCCATGACGATTTTCTGTGCCATGGTGCGCACGCAGTCTTCCACGAATTTGGGATTCTTATGCGCTTTTTCCACGACTGCAGCTTCATCCGACCTCTTTAACAGCTCAAACATCTGCGAACTCATGGAATGCTCTATAATATCGATTATTTTATCCAAGGAAACAAAATTGCGGTCGTGAACTTCTATCGAAATAACCCCGCGCCCCCTCTGGTTATGCGTGGGCATGGGAACGTTGTCAAGGAATTTTTTAATCACGGCGTTTTCAACTCCCAGGCTTTTCAATTCTTTTTTTGCCTTATCCCTCATGATTTCCTGGGCGCAGGGGCATGCGGTGATCCCGAGCACCTCAGCACCAACGAGCTTCCTTATGGAGAGGTTCTTGCCACGAATTGCCTTAGCTTCGGCGAAGATATTCACCACTTCCTGGCATTTTATTTTCGTCTGCGGGGTTTCCCTTTTGAGTACGTATTCGCTTTTCATCCTGACCTCTGCGTTTAAAGCGTATTCATGCCTGCCTATGAGCCGCTTCGCCACTTCCCCGCATAAATCCTCTATCTCGTACACAGGAGAGGCAATCATTTCCTCAAGCACTTCGTCTATGGCTTCAAAATTCCTTGAGAGATTCGCACCTTTTCGGTCGGATGGCAGATCAACAAAAATATCAAACGTGGACAGGAGCACGATTGGGCGTTTGTTTTTTCTTGCCACTTCAACAAGCTTCTTGACGTCTGTTACCCCAACGCGCGTGAGCGTTATGGGAATCTCAGGCTGGTTTGCCTGGATGTCAGGGAGTTGGATGACGGGGAGTTCCATTGGATATTGTCTCCTGAAGTTTATGGCAATTTTAAAACCTGAAGGAACATATTGATACTTTTATTATTAAATTATTGCTATTTGAACCGGTATCATGTGAAGGTTATCAAATTGTTTAAATACTTTTAATCATATTCTCTTTCTAGAGGGATACTATCGAGCTTAAATCCAATGACTTTATCAGGGTACTTGCGGTAGTAGCAGGAATGGCTTTTATCATGATTTCTGTGGCGTATGGCATCACTTACATCTTTGAAGACGGTTCTATCAAATTGCCTATTGCGCCTTATTACATCCTGTTCATTTTCGCTGTCGGGTTTGTTGTAGCGTCTGTATTTTTTGAAAAACGAGGCGCCATATTCCCCTGGTCGCTTGTCGGCGGTGCTATAGCATCGGCGATTCTGGCATTTATAGTCACGGCATCCATCGGAGGGATAATATACGTGTGGGATAATCGACCACTCACTCTTAAGACCGATACGGTGATTTACGCCCTTTCGATATCCATAATCCTGAGCTTGATTCTGTTTAACCTTGCACGACACAAGCTTTAGTCCAGCTTAAGTTTGCTTCCATAGGATGCAAATCATCTACTTTACCCTTTTTCACAGAAGCTGAGCAAGTTTTTTTGTCAAACATACCAATGTCTTGCTAATTTCAACAATGTACTTAAATCTTTCTAAATTTTTGCACTTTCACTACGCATACATCAATTATATAAATACGCTGTTGAATCAAGAAATGGGTAATTATGAAAAACGAAATGATTTCGACATTGAAAAGCAAAGCAAACTGTGTCGGCGTTAGTGTAAACCACCAAGATTACGAATATCTTAACGAACTCTGGGAAAGATTAATCCGTAACTCTCCCTTTTTTACGTAATATTCTCAATCCCCAATTTATCAATCAACAATCGTGTTTTCTTCGGAACCTCTGAAACAACCCAGTTATCTCCAATCTTGACATTGAACACTCTTGAAAGATGCAAAATTACATCCTTGGGAGAACATTTACTCAAAGCATCTTTGGAAACAAGAAGCCCGTATACCTTATAATAAAGAAGCAGAGAAATGAAATTTACGAACATCCAACCTTCCATTGCAGAATCATCTCTCATATAACTGCGATCAGCATTCAGCACATGACGGATATCGTTCCAAACTTACTCTCATTTTCATGAAATTCCTCCAGCTTAAGTTTGTCCTCCTCCGCCCGTATCAAGAAATCACGTTCTTCTTCCACTTTCAATCTGTCATCCAGAAATGTCACAATCCTCTTGCCTTCAGCCACATGCTCATAATGCCAGATCACACGGTTCTCAAAAAGAAAATG
>DAHXMQ010000310.1 GCA_027371625.1 Candidatus Methanoperedentaceae archaeon
GACCTGTGGAAGGCAAATCCCCCAACCGCCACAACAGGTTCTACATGGAAGTCGAACCATTGTCACCTGCAGTAGTGGAGCTTATAAAAAACAACGAGATCTCGATGAGGCAGCAGGAAGTGGAGCGCAGGGACATCCTGATGAAGACGGGCATGAGCAAGGATGAAGCAAAAGGAATCACCCATATCTATGAGACAAATGTTTTCATCGATATGACCAAAGGCATTCAATATTTGCATGAAACTATGGAACTCGTACTCGAAGGATTTGAGGAAGTGATGAAAGCAGGACCACTCTCAAGAGAGCCTTCCATGGGAGTGAAGGTAAAATTGATGGATGCAAAGCTTCACGAAGATGCAGTGCACAGGGGACCTGCACAGGTAATTCCGGCTTCAAGGCAGGCTATCCAGGCTGCGATGCTCATGGCAGGCGCAACATTGCTTGAACCCTTCCAGAAGGTGTTCATCCATGTGCCGCAGGAGCAGATGGGCGGTGCGATGCGCGAGATACAGGGAAGAAGGGGCGCCATACTCGACATGAAATCTGAAGGCGACACCTCAATCATCGAAGCCAAGGCGCCTGTTGCGCAGTTATTCGGTTTCGCAGGGGATATACGCTCCGCTACAGAGGGCAGAGCCATGTGGAGTACTGAGTTTGCAGGGTTCGAACCAGTGCCCGGCAACATGCTCAATGATATCGTGATGGATATAAGAAAAAGAAAAGGGCTCAAACTTGAAATGCCAAAACCGAGTGATTTCATAAGTCCTTAACGGAAGGTTTAAAAACCAAAACAACAATACGGGTGAAAACAGATTATAAAATTAAAGGAGAAATATTATGGCAGAGAAACCACACTTAAACTTAGCAGTCATCGGGCATATCGACCACGGGAAATCAACTCTCGTGGGAAGATTATTGTTTGAGACTGGCGCAGTTCCTGCGCATATAATTGAAAAATATAAGGAAGAAGCAAAGGCGAAGGGCAAGGAATCCTTCGTGTTTGCATGGGTCATGGACTCCTTGAAAGAGGAAAGGGACAGGGGCATCACAATAGATGTGGCGCACCAGAGATTCGATACGCCGAAATACTATTTTACCATAGTCGATTGCCCCGGTCACAGGGACTTTGTCAA
>DAHXMQ010000373.1 GCA_027371625.1 Candidatus Methanoperedentaceae archaeon
AGTTGCATTCCTTTAGCTCCTTCATGGCAAGGCTGACTTCCGGTTGGTGCAGTCCTGTCCCTTTCTCAATCCCGCTCGCGGTAGCCCCATCTGCATTCTTAAGATAGCTCAGAGTTCTGGCAACAGGTCTGCTCATTCCCAGAGAAATAAGAGCATCAGATATTTGTTCATCTTTCTCGTCAAGTTGCTTAACTTCAATAGCTTTCATATAGATTACCATAATATATTATACAATATATTAATCTTTCTGATAAATTACAGGTATTCTTTATATGTCATGAGAAATTGAGAAACTTTTCTGAACTCTATAGACTCTCGGAGTCTAAAGCCAGGTAAGGGGAGACCGTATAAGGTATATTCACTTAAAATTGGGTTCGATAATATAGTGGCTCAGCTTGAAAACCAGCAGAAAAAAGCAACAGAAGATTTAAAAACTAATATCAAGCGATTAAAAGATTTGAAGCGGCAATAACGTTACTTCTTAAAACGATTGATGCTTTCGGGACTTGCTTTGAATGACCGCGGACATTTTGGTTCAATCCCGTTTTCTGTAAGCGGTTCTTTTCTTTTCTGGCAAATACTGCAACAAAGTTTTTTATATCATCGTTATCGAATGTAGAGTGCTCAACGAGAAAACTTATGACCGCAGGAAACCTGAGATCCCCGTCACTTCCGTGATTCATTTTGTATTCGGTATTTAGTTTTTTATAGAGACGTTCTATACAATCGTAGTCTTCTTTGCAAATTCCGTATAATACTGCCTCGTTTTTCATAACAAATCCCATTGATTGAACAATTGATTTATCTAATTATGGTGAGCATTGTGAAAGTGCAAAAGTTTAGAAAGATTTAAATATCATGCTGATATTGGCACGAAGGTAGTATGTTTGACGGAAAAACATGTGCAGCTTACTGAAAAAAGGTAAAAGTGGACGAAATGCGTCATCAAAATGCGCATTGAAGCTGAACTTCAAATCCCGTCCTGGGCACTCCTTAGCCACGTCATAAGCCTTCGGATTTATGAGCAGACAAGGAGATGAATAAAGCATGGCTAAGGAAGATATACACAATCTTTCTGGGGTCACACCCTCCCCACCCATTCCATCATCTGACCCGCCCAGCCACCTTCCGCTGCACCCCAGCCACAAGCGCGCATCTTCATTTTCAAGTATCTGTGTTGCAAGCATCTCTTGATATTCAGCACCAAGTCTATCGGTCTGGATTATACGATATCCTGATTTTAAAAGCGCCTGGATCAGCTTAGCAGTCTCTTTCTGGGTAGAAAGTAAAACGTCTATGTCCTTCGTTGCTGCTTTCAGACCATATTTTATCATGGCTGCGCCGCCTATAAGGTAAAGGCTTACAGGCGAGATCTTCCATACCGCCGTTCGCAAGCAGCAATTCAGAGTTGCAATCTGCTGAAAATTTTAGCAGCAGCAGTCTATTTCTTTCGGTTATTTTTGTTGAGTACTATAAGCCTTTGTACATCAGGACGAAGGCTGTAGGATTCGTACTAATTACAAGATGCTCCGATCGGGATTTGAACCCGAGTCTCAGGCTGTCTTTACTTTAGCACGTTGCGCTTAAAATTTGAAAGGCCTGAATGATTGACCTGCTACACTATCGGAGCGCGGTAGCTTAATATCACACAAGCATATTTAATGGTTTGGTAAGCTGCTTTCGATATATTTATATAGGGCTAAGAAGGGTTTTTAGGATGGTGTCGAAATGCAAGATAAATGCCCGAAATGCGGTGAGCCTTTAATAACCAAAACCATTAAAAAAGAGCTGGGGTATGGCAGTATTGATTATCCAATTGCTCTTGTGTGCCCGAAATGCCACTGGAGCAAAGACCTGACAGGTGCAGGTGATATAGTATCCAAACCATTGGCACCGGAGCCGAAAAAAGAGGCAATAAAACAGCCCGCGCCTCCAAAAGCCGCACCATCGAAAGCCGTACCTGGAGTGCAGCCAAAGCCCCAGCCTTCGGCTAATCTTAATAAAATAATAACCATAATTCTTGCAATACTTGTACTCGGCGGGATTGTGTGGGCTTTTTTTCCATACCCGTCGCAAAAGCCGGCAGGTGTTACAACGCCGACATCGACTCCCAATGCTAATGCTACACAAACCATTGTTCAGCCAACAGGCATCCCTTTTGTTGAAGTTACCCCAACAGGTAAAATAATACCGGTATTCTTAGACAGCCAGAGGGGTTTTATACGCAACAAAGATATTACAATTCAACCCGGTGATAAAATCGTATGGACAAATACAGGGACAGACACTATTACTCTTGTTAGCAGTGAAGGCATTTTCGAAGATCAACTGCTGGCGAATTATAACCAGTATAGTTATATATTCAACATAACGGGGACTTATAATTTTTATCTGAAAGAAAATTCAAGCCTGCGCGGTACCGTAATTGTGTCTTAAAATGCTTTTTTAACCATATTATCCCATCTGACTGCTCCTAAAATAATTTTCCGCACAGCCTGTAGTTGTTTTTTTCGCAAAGGAAGCAAAGCATGTTATCAGTATAAATCTCTTAATAATGATTAAGTTTATTATATCATGCACCGTCACTGGGTAGCCGTATGCCATCTCAGGAGGACTAATGAAATGAAGTTGAAAAAATCAATACAATTGTTAATGATAATCAGCATCCTTATGCTCGCCGCACCTGCTCTTGCAGATGCATCAAAAGTAGATTCAGGCGATACTGCATGGGTTCTCGGGAGCGCAGCTCTCGTTATGATAATGACCCCTGCCTTGGGTTTGTTCTATGGCGGCATGGTGCGGAAGAAAAATGCCCTCTCAACTATAATGTTCAGCTTTGCGATTCTTGCATTAATAAGCGTTCAGTGGGTTTTATTTGGCTTCAGTCTTGCCTTCGGTCCAGACGTGCATGGTATGATTGGAAGCCTTGCATGGTTGGGGCTCAACGGCGTGGGTCAGACGCCAGGTGCGTATGCGCCCACCATTCCGGCTCTCGCATACATGATATTCCAGGCGATGTTTGCCATAATTACAGTAGCACTCATCTCTGGAGCATTCGTTGACCGCATAAAGTTCAGTGCCTTCATGGTGTTCTCTCTCCTCTGGGCAACGCTTGTCTATGACCCAATAGCGCACTGGGTCTGGGGCGCAGGAGGATGGCTGCACAACCTTGGCGCGCTTGATTTCGCAGGGGGCACCGTTGTCCACATCAGTTCAGGCGTCTCTGCTCTCGCAATTGCCTTTGTGATAGGTGCGAGAAAGGGCTATGGAAAGCATCCGATGGAGCCGCACAACATACCCATGGTTATCCTCGGCGCAGCGCTCCTGTGGTTCGGGTGGTTCGGGTTCAACGGAGGCAGCGCAGTAGCAAGCAACGGGCTTGCGACAAGCGCCTTCGTGGTGACCAATACAGCAGCAGCGGCAGCAGCGTTAATGTGGATATTTCTTAGCTGGTACCACAAGAGACCAAGTGTTCTGGGTGCAGCCACAGGCGGTGTTGTAGGTCTGGTAGCAATCACGCCTGCCTCAGGATTCGTTACACCGCTGGCAGCCATAGTGATAGGAGCGGTAGCATCGGTCATCAGTTACTATGCCATGCTATTCAGAAGCAAGCAGAGCGTGGATGACTCCCTTGATGTCTGGGCATGTCATGGTCTCGGTGGAACATGGGGCGCAATTGCAACCGGCATATTTGCAACTCTTGCTGTAAATGCCGCAGGTGCAAACGGCTTGTCCTATGGAAACCCGCAACAGGTTGTGATACAGCTAACAGCGGTCGCAACTGTGTGGATATACTCTTTCGTGATGACCGTTATCCTTGCAAAGATCATCGATGCTGCGATAGGATTGCGTGTCAGCGATGAAGAGGAATCCATAGGCTTAGACATTTCCCAACACGCCGAGAAGGCATATTCGTGAGGTGAAAAAATGAAA
>DAHXMQ010000398.1 GCA_027371625.1 Candidatus Methanoperedentaceae archaeon
AGGGGAATGCTACCCTGGCTTATTGTCTGGGGAACGAATCCATCTCTCGGACCTGTCGGGGCGCTGACGGCAACCTTCAGCGAAGACCCGAAGATAAAGGAGATGATCGAAGGTTCATCGCCCTTTCTGCTCGTTGGAGGCGGTATATTTCTTGTCTTCCTGTTCTTCCACTGGCTTTTTATGGAGGCTAAAAACTATGGTCTAAGAGGCGAGCGATTTTTTCACCGGCATGGAGCGTGGTTCTTCGCCATAGTTTCTATAATTCTTGCGGTTATAGTATGGTTTTCGATAGAGCGCCAGCCATTCATGGCATTCGGGGCTGTACTCGGCTCTACGGCATTTTTCATAACACACGGGTTTAAACAGAATGCTGAGATGCATGAAAAAGAACTCATGGGCGGAGGAGGCATGAGCGACTGGAGCAAGATACTTTACCTTGAGGTGATAGACGCCACATTCTCAATCGATGGCGTGGTAGGAGCTTTTGCATTCACACTCTCTGTGCCGCTTATACTCATCGGCAACGGGATGGGGGCTTATGTTGTGAGACATCTCACGGTAAGCAATGTCGAAAATGTGAAGAGATACATCTATCTGAAAAACGGGGCAATGTATTCTATATTTTTCCTCGGCATGATAATGGTGCTTGACAGCTTCGGATATACATTTCCGCAGTGGGTGTCGCCTGTGATCACGATATGCGTTGTGGGATATTTCTTCTATAAATCCAGACAGTGTTTATAAATCCTAATAAGGATATAATTGGAACAATGAAAGCAATCCTCTTTGACCCTTTCTCAGGTGCATCAGGCAATATGATTATCGGTGCGCTCATCGATCTCGGAGCAGATGCACGCAAGGTCAAAGAAGCCATGGAACTTGCTGCTCATGTTGATGTTGAGATTTCAAAAACAACAAAAAAAGGAATTTCAGCCTGCTATGTTAACGTTTCCACGAAAAAAGAGGGAAGCATAGCTTTTTTGAAAATCCTCGATAGAATGAAAAACCTTGGTCTTCCTTCTGATATAAAATCGGATGCGATTTCGGTCTTCAACATCCTCGGAAAGGCTGAGGCAAAAGTCCACGGTACAAGCCTTGAAAAACTTCATTTCCACGAACTCGGGCAGGAGGATGCAATTGCCGATATCGTGGGTGCATGCGCTGCCTGCCATGACCTTGGGTTAAGGAACTGCAGGAGCTACTGCACTTCGATATCCACAGGCAAGGGATTTATCGAGTTCTTGCACGGGAAATTTCCCGTACCTGCGCCTGCTGCGCTTGAGATTCTGGCGCAATATTCGCTACACTGGCAGTCGGGACCTGCCGAAGGGGAATTGCTCACCCCAACTGGCGCCGCGCTGCTTGCCCATTTCGTCAATGAAAAAGGCGAATGCCCACCGATGAAGACAGAGAGAATAGGCTATGGAGCGGGTAGCAAAGATTTACCTTTTCCAAACGTACTGCGGATAACCGAAGGAGAGATCGATGAAGCGCTTATCCCGGACAGAATTGAGATGCTTGAGACCAACGTGGACGATGTCACTGGTCAGGTGCTTGGGAACCTGATAGACGAGCTTCTTGCTTCAGGCGCCAGGGATGTCGCCATTATACCTTCAACAATGAAAAAAGGGAGAAGCGGAAGTATTGTTCAGGTCATTGCAAAACCGCAGGATTCTGACAGGCTCGCTCGGAAAATAATCGAGGAAACTGGTTCGCTTGGCGTTCGGATAATCCCGGTAAAACACAGGCTGATCGCACGGAGGGAGATGCGAGCGGTGAACATTACAATAAACAACAAAGCATTCTCAGCAGGCGTCAAGATTGCAAGGGATTTGCGGGGTATTCTGTTGAATATCTCGGCTGAGTTTGAGGATTGCAAGGATATTGCGCATGAGTCGGGTATTCCTGTGAGGGAGGTTATCAGGCTTGCTGAGGAGGAGGCGCGGAGGAGCTTTTCCTGAGTTTGCGCAGCGTGCGCTTGATATCCATCCTGTATATCCAATCATGCCGATGATACTTATCCAATAGCTGATTCGCAGTATCAGCTTCGCGCAAGGTCAGCGTGCCATCCTGAGAGCTTATCCCAAGCGCTTTTTCAAAACCCTGCCTGAGCGCATTTTTCACAATACCAATATCCGTAATCCCCATTTCCTTTAAGGTTATCATCCCATCTTTTGCATGAGCCACAGGACGTAAGTTTTTCGTGGGATTTTTAAGCACTCTATCCATAAGCTCAAAATCAAAATCAAGTAACAAACTTCCGTTAATCAAAACCGCGCCGCTAAACCTTCCCTGCGCATTCCCAGAGATTTTTCTGCCACTTAACACCCCGTATTTAAATACGTGGACTAAAACCGCATTACGCTCATATTCAATCTCCCCCTCGATTCCGAGAGCAAAAAGTGCATTCACAACGCCCCGAAGGACTTTTGTGTATGCAGCCTGAATATCATTCGGGATGATGCCATCTTCTTTTCCTATCACCGAATAAAGTACCTGGTTCTCATCGCAAAAACCGCATCCACCCCCCAGTATCCTGCGCACTATCCCGATATTGTTCTGGCTGCAAAAATCAGCATTGATCTCATCCATCACGCATTGATGATAGCCAAGATACACAACGGGCGAGTGCACGCGCCAGAAAAGAATTGTTTCAGGGACAGAATTACTGCCAACATGCCCTGCAATAGATTCAAAGAGGGCTGTGCTGTAGAAGCCATCAATCGTATCAACATCGAGGAAGCGCCAGTTAGTACTCATAATTTATGGATTACGATACCTTCAAATGCTATAAAAACATAAGTAAGCTTATGGCAAAAAAGAAAGAAAGCAGCGGTCTCATGTCCTCGGCGGGTTTGATGAGATACTACGACGAAGAGGAAACTGCCATAA
>DAHXMQ010000402.1 GCA_027371625.1 Candidatus Methanoperedentaceae archaeon
ACACGCTCAACGAAATCCATGATTGTTAGTTATATTACGAACGATTACTACTTAAGGTTTATCAATGTTTTTTAATCACGATTTTTATCTTTCCACCTGATTCATCTATTTCCAGTATTTCGTGGAGCGTGTAAGGAAAAATCTCGAAGGGAAGCTGTGGATAGAGGACGGCAACTGCGGCACGACCCACAAGGTATTAAAAGAGATTTCAAGGCTTGGAGGGAAAGCTGTGACGTGGGAGAGACCTGACGGCGTTTTCGCGAGGATACTCGACGATGAGGGGAATATCGTGGGAGAGGGGGAGGGGATTACATGGCCTCCTGCAATCCTTTTTGCAATGGTTGAAGGGGGTTTTTTCCCTAAGGAGATAGAAACCGAACTCATCAAATCCCTCCAGTGTATCATCGACATGGAAAAAGTGGCTGATATCTATGGTTACGGACGTGTTGTCACGCCTGTGGCTGCTGCCTACAATGAGGTATGGAGGAATGGTGGAAAGGTTGCAATAAGGCGCAATTCATGGGGTGTGGAAGTGGCTTTTATAGATAAAGAGAATAAGGAAATAGCGGTGGGACCGATTTCCTACTGCCCCACATGTGGCACAGCAGCGACAATCCCTCGTGCACCACTGCTTGCTAAGAAGATAAAAGAAGAGCTAAAAGACAAGCGCAACACGGGAAAAGAGAAATACGAGCGCGGGATAGAGAACAGGTTCTTCTATAAAAACGACAGGATGTGCTGCGAGATAGTGGAAAAAGGCGTTGTTCTGGGAAGGGCGATGAGATGCTGTATTGCATACGCAGGCGTGGTGGCTGAGGTGCATGCAGGCATGGCAGGACCTAAATGGGGAGCGCTATTCAAGGAATACTGCAAGGTGTGCCCAGTGAAGCTTTGCAAAAAAGGGAAAAATACAGGCGAGGAAGCCAACAATCTTCTTGTCTCGCTTGAGAGAAGGAATATGACAACCGATGTCGGAATAGATACCTATATCACAGCCATGGTTAAAAAGGATGGGGAGCTTCTTGGTAAGGGAATAGGTACCGTATGCGCCTTCTCTTCACTGATGTATGCCGCAGCCAAATGCATACAGCTTAGATCCGAAATAGAGGTCGTCAAAGAGTGAAGGCTGAATGCATGAGATATCGATTGCAGGAGCTATTGTCGATGCCGTGCTTGACGCAGCGGCGAAAAATAATGCAAAGAAGGTGAACGAGGTATTCCTCGAGATAGGCGAATTAACCGCACTCAATCCAGAGCAATTGAAGTTCATCTTTGGAACGATAACCCGCAATACCGTGGCTGAGGGAGCGAGATATAATATCGAGGTTATCAAGCCTCTTATACAATGCAGGAAATGTTCGTACAGAGGCGCAATCCAGTTCTTCGAGAAGCTTCATTTCTTCCTGCCTGTAATAAAGTGCCCCGAATGCGGGGGAACCGATGTGGATATAATCGCTGGAAGGGAATGCTGCGTTCGGAAAATAAAAATTACGTGAATTAATCGGTTTCGCCTTTCAATATTTCATTCACCACGTCCTCGGTCCTCAGGGTTCCTTCAGCCACCCTCTTGACCATAGGGTAAATGTACCTGCAATCCGGGATCTTTTCCCAGACATCTGAACCGACCTCTCTTACGACCTGATCCATTATCCCTGTGCATCTATCGCATATTCCTTTCGGGTTTGCCGTAGGTTTTCCGCATATATCGCATTTCATGTTTTACCCCCACGTTATATTATAGACTGAATGGATAAATAGCTATCCTGCAAAACATTTATCATGATTGCAATAACAGTTAAAGCCATGAAACTCTTTGTCCCCTCGCCAGGACACATCAACAGCCTCAAGGAATTGCTGAAGGAAAAAGAAAAAATATACTCCATTTTCATGGCAGGCTCTCCGGATTATATAGGCACAGGAAGAAGCAATCTGGCTTCGCCTCAACTGGAGGATATTGCGGCACAGACAGAGTATGCCCACAAGCATGGCGTGAGGATGGAGATGGTGCTTAACTCAAGCTGCATGGGTGGAAGACAGCTCACGCCCGAAGGCTACAGGATTAACCACTGGTATATCGAAAAACTGGTGGACATCGGCATTGACTCGATCGTGGTCGCAGACCCGTATCTTGTTGAAACAATTGCAAGGGATTTCGATGTTGACGTGGTAGTCTCGGTGCTTGCTTTCGTGGATTCGCCTCAGAAAGCCGACTTCTACGTGAACCTTGGGGCAAAATCGATAGTTATAGACTCGAACGTCAACGGGCACTTCGATGTGCTCCATGCCATAAGGGATTCCGTGGACTGCGAACTAAAGCTGCTGGTGAACGAAGGATGCCTTTATCGCTGTCCTTTCAGGTATGCGCATTTTAACTTTTTCTCACACGCCTTCGGACCTGAGCCCAGACCCAATGTGCTGGACGACTACTATTACTATAAATGCCTTGAATTGCGAATCGCTGAACCAGAACTGATAATCAAATCGGGATGGATAAGACCAGAGGACATAAAGCTCTACAGGGACATTACCGATGTTTTCAAGATCGGCGGAAGGACTCATTTTGTGGATTGGATACTCAACTGCGTGAACGCATATCATAATGAAAGTTACGAGGGCAATCTGATGGATCTCCTCGATTGCCCCAAGGATTTGAAAGACCTATTCTATATACCCAATAAAAGCCTTGACGGTGTTCTGGAGAAGCAGTGGAAGAACTGCAGGAAGGTATGCAAGAAATGCGGGTACTGCAAGACTCTAACAAAAAAGGTCACGCAAGTTTATACGAAGGGCGGGACTGAGTTTGAAAGCCTTGCGCCACTGGAGGTGAATGCATGAGCACGGCGCAGCTTCTAAAGAACAGGGCTGAATTTGAGGATAAGATAAGGAAATTGATAGGCAGACCCGTACTTTTGATCGAGCTTGATATGTTCGCCCTGCCCTGCGGATGCTCGGGGATAACTGCAAACACGCGGGGGCTTGAGGTGGATGACCTCGAGGTGTTCGAGCAGCAGCTTCTGCCACGCCTGAAAGAGATGGCGACGAACCTCGACATCAAGCCTTCGATTATTTTTGCAAGGCTCGTACCGGGCAGTTCCATCGTTGCATCGCTTAACTGGCGGACGCTTTGCACAAGATGTTATCCTGAGTTTGCAAGGGGCGAGGGGAAGATGCCGAGACCTGATCTGTATTTGCTGCAGTTTGAGAGGAGAAAGTAATACAAGCCATTACTTTCCTGTAATCTTCCTGCTTATCTCGGCTATTCTCCTGCCGAGTGTTTTCGCAATTTCAAGCTCATTCTCAGTAGGCGCCCTGTCCGCCATCGGTCCTGAGACCGAAGATGCACCGTAGGGCGAGCCTCCACTGACGGGATCCATTGCAAACAGCCTCTGCTCTGAGTAAGGAATACCAACGATTATCATGCCAAGATGGAACAAAGGAACCATCGAGGTTATTATGGTCGTCTCCTGACCTCCGTGCTGGGTGCTTGTGCTCGTGAAGACGCCTGCAACCTTGTTTTCAAGCGCGCCTTTCTGCCAGAGACCCCCTGTCTGGTCGATATATTCCTTCATCTGCGCAGACATATTGCCATATCTTGTGGGAGTCCCGAATGCTATGCCGTCAGCCCACGCAAGGTCATCCATTGTGGCGATTGGGATATCCCGAAGCTCTTCTTTTACCTTTTTCATCACATCGTTCCACTTTTCTTTCGGAATAAGCTCTTCGACCTGCCTTATCCTTACATCCGTATCCCTGATGCTTCCTGCTCCTTCAGCTACTGCCTTTGCAAGCTTTGCAACATTCCCTGTCATGCTGTAGAATACTACAAGAATGTTTATTTTATTTTTTGCCATAATAACTCCCTGACAATAACAAGGCGAACAAACTATTTAATTTTTATTCCCTTTTAACCTTATAGTCCATGCAACCAAGGCATCGAGCAATTCCTTAATCTTTTCCCTCGTTTTCTCATCAGTAACTCTGCCTTTATCATCGATTTTCTCGCCTGCAAAGGTTACAACGACCTCGGGTCTGTTGAGCGCATGTATATCGAGGAAAACAAACGTCTGCCGTAAATGAAATTGCGCTTTCACGCCTCCAAGCATTCCCGGTGAGGCGCTCATAATTGCGGCAGGTTTTCCTTCAAAGGAATTATCTCCGTACGGGCGAGAAGCCCAGTCGATTGCATTCTTAAGAACCCCTGGTATGGAATAGTTATGCTCAGGCGTTGCGATTAACAGCGCATCAGCCCCTCTGATTTTTGCTTTGAATTCCCTGACTTTTTCGGGCATCCTGTTCTCTATATCCATATTATATGGAGGAATTCCTTCAAGGTCAAAGATTTCAAGTTTCGCGTTCTCTGGCAATAATTCCTGAGCCGCACGCAGCAGTGCTTTGTTGTACGAACCCTTACGCAAACTCCCTGCAAAACCGAGAATTGTTATCTGTTTGTTCATATCATAACCTCCTTAATTATTGCATATGGGAGGATAACTATAAATATTCCGCTTATCCTCGGATTTAAAGCTTGTGATATTTCATAGAAAGATATTTTAGATAATCCATTCATTAAGGCACTGCATGGAAATCCCACCTTTTCTTTTGCCAGTCGTTACTCTGGCGATAAGTTTCATCATAGCCAATATTATAAATCTGAT
>DAHXMQ010000408.1 GCA_027371625.1 Candidatus Methanoperedentaceae archaeon
AAAACGCCATTGAACTATTGAAACAGAAGCTTGCGTTGATGGCTCGTGTGCTGCGCGATGGAAAGTGGATTCAGCTCCCCGCTCGTGAGCACTATGTCTGCAGCGGATTTAGCCGCATCAGTGGCACCGGCAACGGCTATCCCTGCATCCGCTTTTTTCAGGGCCGGAGCGTCGTTGACCCCGTCCCCGGTCATGCCGACTATGTGCCCTTTGCTCTGTAGAAGTTGTACAATCCGGTATTTATGCTCTGGGAAGACCTGTGCAAAACCATCCGCCTTTTCAACGATTTCCTGCGCCTCGCTATCGGGTTTATCCACGAAGGCTGAAGCTTGTACGATATTGGTTTCCATGCCCACCTGGGATGCTATCTGCTTTGCAATCGCTATGTGGTCACCAGTCACCATTTTTACATTAACGCCAAGGGATTGCGCAGCTTTTATGACCTGAGCAGAATCCTCACGCGGCGCATCATAGATAGCGATAATCCCGGCATATTTCCATTTTCCCTCCGAATCAGTGCCTGCCACCCCGAGGGCGCGGTGTCCCTTTGCAGCAAAACCGCTGACTATCTCGTTAACACGCGAACTTACATCCTTGTTGGCTGCAAGTTCCATGATGACCTGTGGCGCACCTTTTGATACCTTGAATCTGGCGCCATCCGTACCCTCGATGGTTGCCTCTGTGCGTTTTGAAACAGGGTCGAATGGGACGAAAGAAACTGTTTTATATGCTGGCATCCCATGTCTTACAGGTTTTACTTTTGCTAATATCGCATTATCAATGGGATCCTGGTCCTCCTCACGGGATGCAAGGGCTCCCATGACAAGCACATCGCTTTCCTTGAAACCTTTAAATGCTCTTACCTCTGCCACAGTAAGCTCGTTCCTGGTGATTGTGCCTGTCTTGTCCGCACACAGGGTATCCATGCCAGCAAGCTCCTCTATCGAGACAAGCCTACTTACGATTGCCTCTTTCTTGGCAAGCGCTATAGCGCCAACTGCCATCGTTACTGACAGGACGGCGGGCAGCGCAACAGGAATAGAAGCAATGGTCAGAACCAGAACGAACTGAAGTGTCTCAAGCACGCTCTCGTGGCGATAAATCGCAAGAATAAATACAATTGAGACAAGCACCGCGTCGAGCCTGATAAGATAATCGCCGATCTTAATCACTGCCCGCTGGAAGTGGCTCCTTGTTTTTGCCTCCTCGACAAGCTTAGCCGTCCTCCCGAAATAGGTGTTCATCCCCGTGCTGACCACAAAGGCGTTCATTTCCCCCTGCCTGATTATG
The DNA here is from genome assembly GCA_027371625.1 of Candidatus Methanoperedentaceae archaeon. Lineage (GTDB taxonomy): Archaea > Halobacteriota > Methanosarcinia > Methanosarcinales > Methanoperedenaceae > Methanoperedens. The sequence goes on from DAHXMQ010000408.1 coordinate 1,291, forward strand.
GAACCCGAGTATCCGATGTCGGAAACGTGTTTTTCCACAGGCAGGGATTCGCCGGTGAGCGCGCTCTCGTCCACGAGAAGATAATCCCCCTCCATGAGCTTGATATCTGCAGGGATAATATCACCAAGACGCACGCGCACCACATCCCCGGGTACAAGCTCGCGTGCGGGGAGCTGAATCCACTTTCCATCGCGCAGCACACGAGCCATCAACGCAAGCTTCTGTTTCAATAGTTCAATGGCGTTTTCTGCCTTGTGCTCCTCCCAGAAGCCTACTACGGCATTTATCACAAGAAGTGCAAAGATTATCGCGAAATCGTCCCAGTGGCGGATAATGGCAGAAAGAATTGCTGCAATCTCGATCATCCATGGAATAGGTCCCCATAGATATCGCAGGAACTTGATAACAGGGTTTATTTTCTTTTCAGATATCTCGTTGTAGCCGTACTGCGAGAGCCGCTTCTCGGCTTCCTGAGAGGAAATTCCATTTTCACCCGATGAGAATTTTTGCAAAAGCTCTTTCACAGAAACCTTCTTTGCTTCTTCCTCGGTCATGCCCCTTTTATCAGCCATAATTCCCAATACGATATTCGATTACTGAAACTTAATACTTCCTTCAATAACTTTATACATCTGTGGCAACATATTATTCCTTAAATCAGGGGTGGCAAGAACATGAAATCGAGCAGAGAAGATATAAGCGACAAACTGAAACAAATAGAAGAAGGATTGAGATATCTTATCGACCTGGATTTGTTTGACGCTTTCTATGATGATATCTGGAGCAGGGAAACGGCAAGGTTGCTGGAAAAATACAAGGATGAAAGCTCATACCATGATTTATCCTTAGAAGAAACAGAAGATACAAAGCGGCAGGTGGTTGAATGGTTCGGAAAGGACTACGGGCTGGCTGAGAGGGATGGAGAATTCTGGCTGGTTTCCGTGGGCAGCATCGACGAAGGGGGCAATAAATGGTGGTTTAAGATAAGAATAAAAACTGATAATATCGAGACAGCCCGCAAGGTTGTGCTGATGGAAAGATGCCTGCCAGGGAAATACTGTAACATATACGCCAAAAGGTGAAATTATGTCACAAGAAACTTCCGAGAGCAAGCTGTATATGCTCATTGTTATTCTTTCGATAGCGGTGGTTGTATTAGCCGCAGGGTTGTATGTTAGTAATGTAAAAAATACTGCCTCTGAGCAAAGGACAATCTCAGCCTCGGGTTCGGCATCGACATTCGCAATACCCGACACAGCATCCATAAGCCTCGGGGTTGTAACAGAGGCAGCCACGGCAAAAGAAGCCTCGGACAAAAATGCAGAATACATGAATTCAGTAATAAGTGCGCTCAAAGGTATGGGACTTCAGGATAAGGATATCAGGACTTCCTTCCTTTCGCTCCAGCCCGTATATAACTATTCAAGAGAAGGCACACCAATCATAGTCGGCTATTCTGCATCCAACAATGTAGAGGTAACCACCACGATGCTGGATAAGCTCGGCGATATAGTGGATAAATCCATAGCCTCGGGTGCCAACCAGGTCAGCGGCATATCCTTTGTGATATCTGATGAAAAACAGAGCCAGATACGCAATGAATTGCTAAGTGAGGCGGCGAACGACTCGGAAACAAAAGCCAGTAAGCTTGCAGAAAGCCTGAATGTTAAGATCACAGGCGTCGAGGCAGCTTCCATCAGCGAGGTTTTTCCGCAACCATTCGTTTCGACATTTGCGGAGAAAGCTGCTGCGCCAGTAACGCCAGTCCTGCCCGGAGAGTCCAAGATCACGTTGACTGTTGATGTAACTTATATCATCGAATAATTCATGGAACTCAAGCGTTCGCTCGGCCTGTTCGATGCCATGGCTATCGGCATCGGCGCCATCATCGGTGCAGGCATATTCGTTGTGACGGGCATATCCGCAGGTCTTGCAGGACCCGCGCTTCTTCTATCCCTGCTCATCGGGGCATTTATTTCAGGTTTCACTGCCCTGAGTTTTGCAGAGCTTGCTTCGCTGATACCGAAGGAAGGAGGAGGCTATGAGTTCGCCCATGAACTCATCTCGCCCTTTGCTGGCTTTATTTCAGGATGGCTCTGGCTTGTTTCTAATATCGTGGTAGGTGCTGTGGTGAGCCTCGGTTTCGCAAGCTACCTTGCGATATTCATTCCATGGCTTCCCGTGAATGCCACTGCTGCTGCGGCATGCCTTGTCATAACGATGATAAATTACCTCGGCGCCCGCGAATCAAGCCTTTTCAATGATGCCCTGGTGGTGATAAAGCTATTAATCCTGGCTTTCTTCGTTGCCATCGGACTCGGCGCTGTCTCGTTCGGCAATTTTTCACCCTTCATGCCGAACGGGGGGTACGGAGTAATGCAGGGCGCAGCTATCATATTCTTTGCCTATTCAGGTTTTGCGAGGGTAACGCTCATAAGCGAGGAGGTGAAGAATCCAAGGAAAACCATTCCGCTTGCGATAATCCTTGCCCTCGGTATATCAACTGTGATATACATGCTTGTCAGCTTTGTTGCCATCGGTCTTGTGGGATACCATGCGCTTGCAACTTCAGGTTCTCCCCTTGCAGTTGCGGCACAGTCGGAGAGCAAGAATGCAGCGATGCTGATCTCCATAGGCGCACTCGTGGCTACCATGAGCGTGCTTCTGACCACGGTTCTTGGATTATCCAGAATTTCCTTTGCGATGGCGAGGAACAACGATTTGCCCGCCTTCTTTACTAAGCTTCACCCGAAAAGAGCCACCCCATACAACACCATACTTGTTTTCGGTCTTATCATGACGATTTTTGCAGCATTTACTGATATTCTGCAAGCAGCATCCATCGCCAATTTCGCCATGCTCCTGTATTATGTCATTGCGAACTACGCTGCACTTAGGATAGAAAAACCCGTATATCCAAGAATAATTCCTGCCCTTGGATTGATAACCAGCATCCTGCTGCTGTTTTTCCTCACGAGCGATGCCTGGGTAATCGGAATTATAGCCATTCTGGCTGGGATTTTATTCTATCGCCTGGAAAGATCGGAAACAATCCGCTGGAAGATTTAAATTATTAAGCGTTGATTTAGCTTGCAATGGACGAGTATCATTTAGTCAAACAATTTTCAAAACCCAAGGAAGGGGAATATGTGCCCATAACCTTCGTCGAGTTCAGGCGAAGACTCGTGGGCTGGTCGCCTGAATTGAAGAGGAGCGTATATATCGAGAGTGAAGAGGAGCAATCGAAGCTCAAAAGGGTGAGGGAGGTGAACGTGATGATTGCGATTAATCATCTGTCTGGGAAAACATCATTTATCGAGCTTACGGATGAGGAGAAGGTGCAGTTCGAGGAGGTATATGGCTTATTCCTTGAGAAAGGCGGGCAGTTGATGTACACCAGGAAGAAGATGGGGAAAACAATGGTGTCTTTTTTTGAGCTTCGGGAACCTGAGAAAAAGGTCAGGGAAGCGGCGGAGAAGAGTTTGCTTTCGGATAGGATGTGATTTATAAGGATGCTTGCTCAGCATGTTGCTGTTAACTGTTGAAATGTTATATACCTAATGGGTATAATACCTGACAGGTATATATCCAAAAACGCGAAGTCCGGGAAGAAGCCTATTATCAGAGAAGATATAAGAAGTGCGAAACAATGATTTCAGTTTTGACTTCATTTCAATTTTGATAAAAACTCCTCTCTTTCTATCTTTGCTTGTTTGATAATTGAAATCAACGTACCTTTAGCAAGTTCTTGATGATTTGGAACTGTTACGAGAAGCCTTCGCTTTTCGTTCCATAAATGAATATGACTTCCAGTTTGACGTACAATCTGAAATCCAAACTTACTCAGAACTTTAATAACGTCCTTAGCTGACAGCACTGGCAGTTTGGGCATATTTTTCTATATCAATATCCAAAAAAGAAAGCTTTTGATGTTTTGGCGCGAGTTCCATGAGGAGTTGGTAATGCTCTTCAAGTCCTTTTTTCAGGTTGGCTATCGCTTCTTCTTCTGTAAACCCTTGGTCTGCCACGTTGGTTATCAGGTCAACAGCTACGAAATATTTCCCTTCTTTATGTATTTGGATTATGGTTTTCATTTCTCAGTTATCTTTTTACGGATTACCATATAAATATTTAATTATATGTCGGTAGTAAGATTAATTTAAGGAATGGCCTAACTTTTACAACAGATTTCTTCTCCGTGCTTCTCTTTATTCAGGTCTGGATACTCCCATAGTGCTTTATCCAGAACTCTTAACGGCGTATCTTCTCCAATTTTTTCAATTCCCAGATACTTGACTATATCATTACAAAGACCAAAATAAAGATCCCAGCCATCATCATCTAAGTAAATTTGGTGCGTGCCATTCTTCCTGTAGTGATATAATTTTATCATCTTGAGTTTCTCACGATACCCCTTCTCTTTTAAAGTATAGATTGCTCTCCAATCAATAACTGGACAGTTCCCTTTACTAAAGAAATAAACTATCGTTGACGCTACAGGATAAAAAATGCCACCGGATTTTCCATTATAGCTCATATTTTTCTTTGAAAAAGCCACAATCTTCTTGACTGTTTCTTTAGGTTCAATGGTTGAGCTTTTTATCATATCAAAAAACATTTGCCATTTACTTGAGTTCAGGGATTGATAATAATTTTTGGTTCTCAAAGCCCCCTTCCACTTTAGAATGCCATCCTTTCTTAACAAGATGTTTCTAAAATCATCTGCAGTCTTAATAGAGTCTATGCTATTCAAGATACCATCTTCGTTTTCTGGATAATTGTATTTACCACGCCACTCGATGATTTCTTTCTTTGATAAATTCATTAAAGCCTCTTTTTACAAGAATTAAATCCCGCTTATCCCATACGACTCCAGAATAACCTCTCCGTTCAGATGCCCGGTATGATACGTCTTCCCGGTCTCAAGATCATTCACCGTAATCTCGGCAGGCGCAAACACATTGGCATCTATCTTGAAAAAGTCATACCCTGCATCCTTGAACGCCTTATAGAAAGGCTTGCCGTAGTCCTTCGAGGTACTTGAAGGCACCTGCCTGAACTTCTCCTCGTCGAATCCCTTCACTGTGAGAAAGACCGAGCCAAAGTATATCACGCTGTCGTTGGTGCTTCCCATGGCTTTCAGGTCATCCTTGACCACAGGCGCAATCGGAGCGCTCCCGGTGCCGCTCACTATCCTCGTGGTATCGTAGCCTAATTCGTTAAGTTTGAATATCGCTGTTTCCACCACCCGCCCTGAGACCTGCACAGAGCCAACAATGCTTGCTGTCGGTGCCACGAGCGCCACCACGTTCTCAGGCTCCACATGGCATGCTTCGGCTATGTTCTCGATTACCTTCTCATCAGGTAATTGGTTTGATTCAAGGGCGATGACAGCATGCTCGTAATCATCCTCGTATTTTATGCGCTCGTATGTTTTTTTAGGTTTTAATGCAAGCGCCCTCGCGGGTCCAGAGCCCATGGCAAAGTACTTGTCCACGCTCACCCTCCATCCAGCTTTCTGTGCGCCAAGGCATGAGATTGCAGGATGGTCTGTGGTGATGTCTATGAACGCAAGCGGGATTTCGCTTATCTTGTGCACAGATATCGAAGCTGCACCGAATCCTCCCATGCATATCTCGGTAAATAAAAGACCTGCTTCATAACCTCCTTCCACGTTTATCCCGCAGTCTATTATCTTGCCGCCGTTCTTGAGTTCAAAAGCTTTTACTTTTAATTCATCCGACCAGTCCATCATTTCTTCTGCGATTTCCATTGCCTTTTCATTGACGCTTAACAATATGCTCACCACCGAAGTATATGTAGTAGGCAAAACAGGCTTATAAGGTTTTTGAATTATTATGGCATAATATCAGCGCACTCAAAACCAGCCTTAATAGAGCCGTTCATGCTCCTCTCGGGATAGTTCGCTGCGGAGAACATGCCTGCAAGATAAAGTCCATTGATATTTGTTTTATATGGAAGGAGTTTTTTTCTGTATCCTACTTCATATACGGGCGCAGTCTCCATATCCCGGTGCAGACGCCACCATTTCACTTTTTCCCTGAATCCTGCGAAGAGTTTTTCAAGACCTTTAAGGTATAGCTCGATAAGCTCTTCATCGCTTGATTTGCAAAGCATACTCTCTTGATTCTGGAAGTACGAGGTCACATACATCAAATGTTCCCCGTAATCTGAAGACGGGATAAAGTTGGTATGCTCGATCACTGCTCCAAAAGGCACATCTTCCTTGATGTTCAGCCAGTAAACATCGTCCATTACTTTTTCGCTCAACCCAAAGAGAGCGCATGCTGTGCCCTGATAATTTATGTTCGTATCAAGTCCTGAAAGCATTTTTCCAAAAACCTGCGGGGCAACAGTTGAGATAATCCTCTCGCATTCAATGCGTTCTCCATCTACAACCACTCCCCGCACAGAACCATCTGAAACTTCGATCTTCAATACGTTGCCCTGTCTTATTATGCCTCCCCTTTTTCTTATACTCTCAGCCATTGCTTCTACAAGCGCATAAAAACCCCCGCGTAAATATCCGAGGCGCTCGCCCTTAGCGCCCCTGTTTGAGCGGATACGAACCCTGCCGAGCAACCATGCCGCAGATATCCGTTCCTTGTTATCCCCGAACTTGCTTTGAAGTAATGGAAGAAAGAAATTATTATAGACGGATTCGCCTGCGGTATCGATTATCCATTCTTTTGCCGTGATTTCGTCATAAGGCTCTGTATCCATTATTGCTCTGGCTTTCATCACAAGCCTTGCTAACCTGAGAACATCCAGGAAGGGAAGAGCCCTCAGGATTTCAAAAGGAGTATTCATAGGGCGTATTTTACCGTTGAGATAATACCCTGTCGAGCCTCGCAGCCATTCAAGTTGATTGCCAAGTCCAAGTTTGTTTATCAGGGATATAAGTTCCTTATCGCCTGCAAAAATATGATGATAATATTTTTCGATATGGTAAATCCCCGTATTTAAATTCGGGGTCTTTATGCTGTAGCTGGAAGCCATGCCGCCGAGCTCGGGTTCTTTCTCGATGAGCAGTATTTTATCCCTTCCTGCAAGCTTGTATGCTGCGGCAAGCCCTGCAAGTCCGCCGCCGATGATTATCGTTTTCGTAATTTCCTCTTTATTTATGCACTATCCTCTTCTGCACCATCTTCCACGATTCGGTGATGAGGAAGCTCTCATCCATATTCTCGACCATCATGGCAAACTTGTTCATTGGAACCGAGAACGTGAGCGTGTTTTCAGGAACATAAGGGCGCGCCGAGACATCGAACATGTCCCATCTCTTGAAAACGATGTATTTGGCGGGCGCTTTGAATTTCGGTATCTTTTCCATCAGTTCCTTCACAAGCTCAGGGGTTTTTTTGTAGCGCTCACCTTCGAGTTCGCCCGGAATACCGCATGAAAGGAAGTATTCGAAGTTGGGTCTTATTTTGTCCGTGAAGCCGAGATATCTTTTCCCGCCGAAGCAGCCTATGGATTCGATGTTGAAACAATACGACTTTCCTTTTCTTATATTTGATACTGCCCCGATTACACATCGGGATATCGAGCCGGGTTTTACGAGTTCGGCGGGTCCTTTCTCGTCTGTGTAATAAAAGGTGATGGGAAGTTCGGCATCGTTAAAATATTTTTTCCAGAGTTCGATGAATTTTTGTTTGAGTTGCATGTCCATAAATTAATCCTCCTTGTATATGATTCTCACTTTTTCTATTATCATCTTTTCGATTTATTCCCACACAGTCGTCTGGCGTGTATATCCGCGCCTGCTGCAGACGATTCCACCGCCAAGGGTGCAAAGAACGCAAAGCATAGAAGTATATTGCAAAAATTATAATTCACTGTGGCGCGTTCCAAAAAACCTCGTGCAGCCGAAAAGCTGCGCCGCCTCTATATCGCTATTGATATTCTTCAGGTGGTGGACGGTTGGGAGTAGTTCCAAATAGTAGTCTTTGAATAAATAGTATAATATACCCTGTGATTGTTCCGACAAGAAATAGTAAGGCATGGACTGCACCCCAAAAAGTGGACAGGTAGTTAAGAAACATTCTTAACAAATATCAACAGAAAAGGGTGCAAATATGAAAACAAGGAAAAAATTCACACGAGAATTCAAAATATCGGTTCTTCGTGAAATCGAGAACGGA
>DAHXMQ010000415.1 GCA_027371625.1 Candidatus Methanoperedentaceae archaeon
CCTCATACGGAAGCTTCACCCGCGCCCCGTTCATCTGCAATGTCACAGGCAGCGGATGCAGGCTGTCCACAAGCTCGGGTATCTGCTCCTCTACCTCCTTCTTGATGCGCGGCGGGGCAACGGAGGGCGGGTCTTTCGCAAGCTCAAGCCTCACATTGTCCAGCACCTTTCCTATCACCTCAGCAAGCTTATCCAGCGTGCGCAGCTCCTCGGAGTGGCGCATGTGGTGCAGGATGCGTCCGAAGCTTCCCACGTATGCCGTCGCATTCGGGACATCCTCGGTCCTCAGTTCAGGCGCGCCCGTGACCACGATTGGTATCTCGATCCCTTCATACAATCTCTTTGACTTTTCGATAATGCAATGCTCGTAATTCCCCAGGACAAAAACCGCAACGTCGTGCTCGTTGATCAGGTCGCGCTCGTACGCGGTAAGCTGGCAAATTCTCTTCCCTACGCCCCTTGCAAGCCCGATCATATTGGTCTTTGCACCCTGCTTTCGAAGAAACTCTGCCACGTCGCAGTCAAGATGCGGAAGATGATGGTATGCAAGCGTCGGTGCGACTGTGGCGATCTCGCTTCCTGTGAGCGGCGCCCGTGTCAGCTTTCCAAGAAGCTCTTTTGACTTTGCCTCCACGATTGCCATGTCGTTTATGGGCACAAGCATCAGGAGCACAACTTCGGTCTGCATCACGTTTTTCTGGAGTATGAAGCCGCCGAGGTCTTCCACCAGTTCCACAAGCTGGTTGTGCTTATAGACCCCGCCCACGTACATCACAGGCTCAAGCATGCTCCGCCTCCCGCAGGGATGCAAGTATCTCCTTTCCCTTCGCGAGCCACTCAGGCTTAAGCGTATCCTCGGAAGCCACGAAAAGCACATACGAGCCTGTAAGCTCATGTTTTCTGACCCTGAAGCCTTCGGGAATGATGCGAAGGGCAATGGCATCGATAAGCCGATCAAGCACTTCCTGCTGCGGCTCGTCGATCACAAGCTCTCCCATGGCATCCATCTCTTTCAGCGGGTCGGTCTTTACGACGATGATTTTCTTATCGGGCTGCTCTATATTCTCCTTGCCGTATCTCTCCCACAGCTTGTTGAGCAGTTTCACCGTGTATGCTTCCCTCTGCAATTCTATCTTCACCTCATCCTTGCCCAGCGCCCCCATCTCTATCTTCGCAAAGTCTTTAAGCCTGATGGAAGGCATCGAGAGGCGAAGCAGTGCAGCGAATATAAAAACTGGCTCGCGCGGGTCAACAAAAACCTTCAATTTCTCAATCCCACGATAAAAGTGATTGACAGCGCTGAGGAAGCGTTCGCTGCAGCGTTGAAAGAATCGGGAGTCAAGCACGAGGAAATCCAGGCTCTCGGAACAACGGGATACGGGCGATTCCTCGTAGGGGAGCATTTCAAAGCAGACCTTGTGCAGGAAGAAATAACAGTGAACTCAAAAGGCGCTGTATATCTTGCAAACAAGCAAAAAGGAACGGCGACTGTTCTTGATATAGGCGGGATGGATAACAAGGCGATATCCGTCATCGACGGCATTCCGGGCATGTTCACGATGGGGGGCATCTGCGCCGGCGCATCCGGAAGATTCCTTGAGATGACAGCAAAAAGGCTTGGTGTGAGCATCACGGAACTCGGAAGCCTTGCAATGAAGGGAAAAGCCGAGAATATCAAGATGAACAGCTACTGCATCGTGTTCGGGATACAATCACTGGTCAATTCGCTCGCCGCAGGAAGCGCGCCTGAGGATGTCGCAGCAGCCGCATGCCACAGTGTTGCGGAGCAGTTATTCGAACAGCAGCTCCAGGAAATCGACGTGAAAGAGCCTGTAATAATGTGCGGGGGGACAGCTCTCATAGAAGGGCTGCCGAGGGCTGTTGAGGAACTGCTCAAGGTGAAGGTCATAGTCCCGGATAATGCACAGTACATAGGGGCTGTCGGAGCAGCACTGCTTGTTTCGGGATTCATAACCCGTTGAGGATGCATGGAAGAACTTGAGACAATTGTAGTTGAGTCCCCCGACGCCGTAGGCGCAAAGACGACCCGTACACTCATACAGGACACGCTCTCAGACCTTGCACTGAATC
>DAHXMQ010000421.1 GCA_027371625.1 Candidatus Methanoperedentaceae archaeon
TGATATTGAACCTTGATATGAAAGGCGTCTCAGCCTCAACAGGTTCAGCCTGCTCGTCCACATCTCTTGAGCCTTCGCATGTGCTTTTAGCCATAGGTTTAAAGCCTGAAGAGGCGCACGGTTCTCTCAGATTGACCCTTGGACGCGAGAATATGCAGGAGGATGTGGATTACGTGGTCTCGGTGCTGCCTGAAATCGTGGAAAAGCTCAGGATGATTTCCCCACTTGCGAGGTAACAATGACAGATGGATATAGCGAAAAGGTAATGGAACATTTTGCCAACCCGAGAAACGTTGGCGAGATAAAGGATGCTGACGGCATTGGAAAAGTTGGAAACCCTGTGTGCGGCGACCTTATGTGGATTTACATAAAAGTTAAAGATAATCGGCTCGAGGACGTGAAGTTCAAGACCTTCGGCTGTGGCGCCGCCATTGCTACGAGTTCCATGATTACAGAGATGGCAAAGGGCAAAACGCTTGAGGAGGCGCTTAAGATAACGCGCAGCAATGTGGCGGATGCGCTTGACGGGCTTCCTCCCATTAAGATGCATTGCTCAAACCTCGCAGCTGACGGGCTGCATGCCGCGATCAAGGATTACCTTGAAAAAACCGGGAGGAAGATGGAGCTTCCGAAGATAGAGCATGCGGAAGAGCATGAGCACCATGAATGAATCGGTGAGTGGGCGAAAACAGCGAACTCGTACGAGCTGGTACGAACTCCGGTTGAAAAGTTCGAGTTCGTTTTGAGTTCGTATGGAGTTAGTTGTCAAATTTTTATGAATCTATATCTTGAATTTTTCCTGATAATCTCTTACATGGTTATCACCTACCATATAATCGCGCTCAAATACAGGAAGTCGATAGGATTTTCTGGCTTCACCCGATGCGCAAAAATATTCTGGGTTTCGCTTCATGTTTTCATTGTTTCAACCAACATAATTCTTTATTTCTGGTTTATTTCAAAAGACTTCAATCCGGTTCATATATTGCTGAGAGTTTCTGGAATTTTGCTATTCGTTTTCGGTCTTTTATTCATTTTCTGGGGCATGTATTCCCTGAGAAAGGCGGTTTTTGTTCCTGAGAATAAACTGATAATAGCAGGCCCCTACAAATACGTCCGCCATCCCATGTACTTCGGCGGGGTTATCGGCGCATTCGGGCTTGCGCTGTTTGCGGGTTCGATGCTCGGCGCCGTTTATTCGCTCGTGCTTGCGCTTGTGCTCTCGCATATTGCGGATGCTGAGGAGGAGGGACTGAGGGCGAGGTTTGGGGAGGAGTATTCAGAGTATGGGAAGAATGCCTCAAAACTCTTTCCACATGCATGGTAGCTATTCAGATGTTAGAGTTTTCTCTCCCCAACCTGCCAACTTTACCGACCCATTTTTTGTACAGGATTTATTCATCTGGATTCGTATATCTCAACCTGCCTGCACCAGTCCAAATCCGTATATTCTATCTTTGCCGGCGTCACCCAAATCAATTGCATTATAATCCAAAGTATGACGGATTTCCTGCGGAGTCATGGATAAATTCTTGCTCTTGACCAAAGCTGCAACACCACTAACAAACGGCGCTGCCATTGATGTGCCACTTGCATTCGCATAGCCGCCATTTAACCATGCGGAATAAATATCCACACCCGGCGCTGCCAGTTCTACTTCTGTGCCATCCGCACTCCATACCGGCGCAATGTTATTATAATCGACAGCTGAGACCGCAATCACAGAATCGAATTTTGCAGGATAAAGAACGTCATCTGTACTCAGGTTTCCGTCTCCGTTATTACCTGCGGCTGCCACAAGGAGGATGCCAGCTTTATATGCATTGGCGGTAGTATCGTTTAGCGCCTGAGAATAAGCCGCTGTTCCAAGACTCATGGAAACCACGTTAATGTTATTCTGCACTGCCCAGTCAATTCCCTCGATAACATCCGAGATATAGCCGTTACCATAGGCATCCAGTACCTTGACTGCGTAAAGCTGAGCATCAGGTGCAACGCCAACTACACCGATTGTATTGTTTCTGGCTGCGATGATTCCTGCCACATGGGTTCCATGACCGTTATCGTCATTCCATTTGTTATTTTTTGATTTTCCAACAAGATTGATGCCTCCAGATACTGTTAAATCAGGATGGTTACTGCTTATTCCTGTATCCAGCACAGCTATCTTCACATTTTTACCTGTTGAGTTGTTCCAAGCAAGAGGTGCTTTTACTCTTGCAACGCCCCAAGTGATTTGTTGTGGGGGTTGCGGCGGTTGGGGCTGTGATGGCTTCCCTGCTATCTGAACCTGTGCGTCTTCCTCTACGTACTTTATTTTCGGATTTTTCTTTAACTTTTCGGATACACTGTCCGGAATATCGGTTGAAATAGCGTTAATTATATTATATTGGGTATAATTGATAATGCCGTGCTGTTTAATTATGTTTTGATCGATCGTTCCATTGAACCCGATTATTACGGGCTTTGCATCTATCGCTGGTATCAGTAACACCATGAAGATGAATACTGGTAACATTGTTCTTGTTTTCATTTTAATTTCCTCCTAATTATTTCATTCTGAAAATGCTTTCTATAGTATCATTCTAATGTTGTCCACACATCTCAACGAAATGCTCCAAGAGAAAAAATTTCAAGCCATCCCGGGACATTCCTAAACTGACCAACTTGTACTTTTGTTGTTCCGTTGATTACATTCCAGCCGGGATTCAAACTTCCTCCTGAATTCTCTGAGTAGCTGCCAATATACCATTTTCCATTGTATCTTGATTCGTGTTCAGCTATTCCCGTATATACCTTAAGTTCAAAACCAATATCAACATAGGCATTAGTCTCTGAAGAATTATCATAAGATAGGTATGCGTAGGTACTGAAAGGAATTTCATACTCCTGCTGTAATTTTTCCTGATATTGAACCGGATTTTCGTGATTTTTCCTGGGTCTTATCAAAATATCGTTCTGAAAAGGGTCGTATCCATTTATAGGATAATCTACTGCCTTTATCATATAGAGTAAATGATAATCCATAAGTGATTCAGGAGGCGTAACCCGGTGTTTTGTTAATTTTATCATCGTGCCATGGGATGTATTTGTAATAGTTATGTTCCAGCCCTTCCAGCCAGAGGGATTGTACCAGTCGTGATACTTTTCATAAACATATCGTGTTTCATTTGTCCTGGATAAATCAATAATCCTGTCTTCCTTCACGGGCATGGGGACGATGAGTGTAATGTTAGTAAGGGTTCTGTCCGTTCCCAATGTCATGTCAAAAGTATACATTGGTGTTCTCACAATTGCGTAATACCAAACACAAGTGTATAAACCATAAATTAATCCGTAACTTCGCCTGTTTTAAGTAATATGTAATTCCAAGTCCAATTTCTCTATGATTTTCTTGGATTTTTTTGGAATTTCAGACAAAATCCATTTGCCCTCAATTTTGAGCTTGTAGATTCTGGATAAATGAAG
>DAHXMQ010000003.1 GCA_027371625.1 Candidatus Methanoperedentaceae archaeon
CCGGGCTCGCATACCATGCGCATGGCAGCCCATTTGGCATGCCGGCAACCTGCGGTGAACCTGACATCATCCATGTTGAGAAACTCAGCCACATCGCCTGTGAAATCGTGTACCGGCGGCTTCTCAACGAGATCAACCCTTGCTTCAAAGCAGTAATCGCAAACCGAGTACCCATCACCGAACTCAAGCAGGGCTTTCCGCGCCTCTGCAGTGAGCACGCCGCCGCGCTGGATCGGGTGCACGTTGACATAGGTGTCCGAGACGCCGCGCGTGAGGTTTTTGTATTTGTTAAGTTCCATGGTAAGTACCTCAAAAGAGTTTATTGATGACTTATAATTAACGGAAAAGGCATAATAGGCGTAATAATATTCCTTACACAATAGTAATATTAATATATATCATATTACCCATAGTAATATAATGTTCCTTCCAACACCGGATGATATAAAAAAGCTCAGGCTTGAGTTAGGTCTTACACAGCACGAAATAGCAGCCCGCGCAGGGGTGAGCCAGCCACTGATTGCCCGCATAGAATCAGGGGATGTTGACCCGAGGCTTTCCACCCTGCATAAGATATTCAATGCATTTGATGCTGCCAGAAAAGAGAGGGTGGTGGTGCGGAATATAATGCACTCCCCTGTAATACATACAAGTTCCGGGGATTCGATAGAAGATGCTGCAAGGCTTATGGAAAAGCACGGCTTTTCCCAGATGCCTGTTATCGATACTGGTGTTCCGGTGGGGAGTATTTCGACCGACCAGATTGTGCGCTCAATGACAGACCAGGATATTAAAAAAGTGTCCCATCTTCTTGTGCGGGATATCATGGGCGAATCTTTCCCAACGGTTTCGCCCACTACAGATGCAAACACGGTTTCAAGGTTTCTTGAGAAAAATCCTGCCGTTCTTGTGCTTGAGGCAGGAAAAGTGGTTGGCGTCGTGACAAAGCACGATATAATGAAGATGCTGCGGGGTTAAGCCTAAATACTCATAAATTAATATATATGTGTCCAGACTACGAAATCTGGAAAAATCGTGTTGATAGGTCCTTGCGGGAGAACGGCAGAGCCAATATCTATGACCGTACAGACAACCCCAATGCGGTACACGCGACTATGCCTGGCACAAGGGTTACGGAATGGACTGCGGATAAACCAGTGGATGAAGTTCCGGGTTAGTGCCAGGCGACAGCAATATAATCCCCCTCTTTAAATATGGGTTTTTTCTTTTATGTGCACATCATTGGTGCTGTGCTTCTCGATTATCGACTCAAGCATGAAATATTTCTCAACATATTTCTTTAGCTCGTCATCCGAGATGGCAGAAACGCGCTGCTCCTGGTCGTACAATTTCTGGATCTCAGCCTGGATAGCCCGCACGCGCGGGTCGTTTTTCTCAACCTTTGTTGCGACATGCATCAATTCGTTCAGCGTCTCCTCAACTTTATAGCGTATAACCTCAAGCCCGGAAGAATCGCCTATCATCAGCTCCCTTTTCCCACCAACGAGTTCAGGGGGATAGGGCTCGTAGGTGAAGGGGTTCTTTATTATTCCAGCCGTATGGATACCGCTTTCGTGCGCAAAGATATTCTTTCCCACAACAGACTTATTGCGCGGCACCCTTATTCCAATCTCATTTTCTATGAATCGCGCAAACTCTGTAACCCACTTCAGATCGTATTTCTGGAATCCTTCCACCCTCTGGATAAGGAACAGCACAACCTTCTCAAGCTCTGCATTCCCAGCCCGCTCTCCTATCCCAAGGAATGTAAGACTTGACCAGTTGGCACCATACCAGTATCCTGCGAGCGAGCATGCTACTGATAATCCGAAATCATCGTGGATATGGGTCTCGATATTTTTTGTCCCTATCTCACGGAGCCTGCGAACCATACGCGGAATTCCATACGGCTCATCCACCTCAGGGAAAGGGACGCCGTATCCCACGGTATCGCATAAACGGATTATACAATCTGGGTCGATCTCAAGCAATTTCTCAATAAGCGGAAACACAAAGCCTTCATTATCGGCACGGGTCATATCCTCGATATGCGCCCTAGTACGAAGCCCGTGGTCAACTGCATACTGCAGGACATCTGTATATTTCTTCCAGGCATCCTCACGGCTTGAAAGCCCCATTTTATCGAGGATATGAGAATCAGAAACCGACATCAGTATCCCTGTTTCCTTGATTCCGTCGATGCCGAGCACAGAATCGATATCCTTGGGATTGGCGCGCGCCCATCCTGTGACCTCAGGGAACTCGTAACCAAGGTCAAGCATTCCCTTTACCGCTTCCCTGTCGCGTTCGTTATATACAAAAGTCTCAAGCTTCTCGATACCGATTTTGTGAAGATACTCGTATATCTCAAGCTTGTGCCTTTTTTTCATCACTATCCCTGGCATCTGTGAACCATCGCGGATAGTGCTGTCGCTTATGAAAATGTCCTGCCCCAGCGGAAGCTTGATTCTTGGTAAATCCTCGTATGACCTGTATATCTTCATCGGCTGACTGATGGCATTTTGGATTTATATTACTTGTGGTTTCTGGGCTTGGGGTTACCAAATTGCCTTGCGCTCTCAATCGCCCCGCACCTTGTTCCCTCAAGTGTGATGAGCTTTCCTGAGAGCTTCCCGTCTTCAATTTGGAGTTCGACTGCGCTCGGTTCGGATAATCTCGGAGCCGTGGGGCTTCCAGGACAAACAAGGAGCGCATCATCTCTCTCGATAACTGGCCTGTGAATATGACCGAAAACAAGCACCTCGACCTCCATCTCCTTTGCCATGTACCATGCACCAGTGGTATCATGAAGCGAGAGCGCTGCCTCGTGCACTATTCCTATTTTTATGCCTTCGATTTCGATAATCTTTCGCTCTGGAAGCACTCTCTTTAGCTCCGCAGCGTCCATATTTCCATGAACGGCGGTAAGTTGACAGATGCCTGAAAGTTCATCGTATGCTGCTTTTGTGACAAAATCGCCTGCATGTATAACCATGTCTGCGTCTTTTATTAACCGCACAAGGTCGCGGGGCAGGCACTCAAGAAGCGAGCCGGATTTTATGTGCGTGTCTGCAAGCGCGATTATCTTCATGCGTATCCATAATCCATGTAGTTCAGTTCTTTTTTGACCTCATGAAGAAAAGCCCTGTATGTATTGGTAGAGAAATCAAGCCACCCCTTGAAATCTGAATTAAGTTTCTTCCCTATTGCATCTTCCTTTTCATTCCTGCTCGCCTCGGCAAATTGTTTGAAGTCTTCAAGGTTTTTTTCCATATACCAGTAGAGGGCAGTCTCGGCAAAGGGTTTGGGGAGAAGCGGCGAGTGGTAGGAGATTTTCAGCATGAGCTGATTTTCCCTGACAAGCTCTTCCTTGGTGATACCGCTCCTCTCGATTGCTAATTTCTTGGTCTCATCGCTGATTTTCCGCTTCTCCTCATGTGTGAATTTGCGACTTTCGTTTAACAGGTTCTCCTCGTATATTTCTTTCTGGAGCAGTTCGTGGAAGAGCGCGTATTTTAACATGGTTTCGCTGGCTTCTTTTACATACGTGGTGTTGAGGGTTATTATGGAATACCATGAGCCGAGGTAATAGCGCCTGTTCATTGCTACGGCATAATCAAGCACGCCCGGATACGGGGCAAAGATGCTCTGCGAGAATACCACAGCCTCGGTTGAGAGCAGCAGTATGTTGGGAGGCACTATGTTTTTTGCGGGTTCGATGCCGTCTGTCCCGAAAACGGATTCGGGTTTTTCAAGATACTGCTCATTTCGGGAGATGATGCTTTTTATTTCATCGGGCTTCAACTGGTTCAGGGTAAAGGCGATATCCTTTGCTGCTGAGCTTATCCAGAGGGTGTATTCTTCCTTGAACTTTTCCTTGAGGCTTTGCATGGTGGATAAATTGCAGGAGCGGGATAAATAGTTAGCGAGAGGGGATAGTGTGTTACCTCAAAAAGCCAATGGATGAACTTTTGAGTACCTGGGACTCAACAAATTTATGTGAAAAAGAAGGCTAATCCAATTATTTTTAAAAGTGCAAGGCTGCCAGCTTACCAACAATTTTATTTATTGTGAGCAGGTATCGAGAGGATTTCATGGAAAGGTTCAAAACAAGGAACATCTGGTTTGTGGTTTTAATCGGGGCAGTTATTTTTGTGGTTTTCACAAACGAGATAGGATTTTCAAAGTTTCTCGTTTTAATAGGCAGTGCCAGTAAACCTCTAATTCTTATTGCGGTTTTTTTCAATCTATTAAACCTCGTATCCTACACAATCACATGGCGATTCCTTGTCACAGAGAACATCAGTTTTTATAAATTCTTCAAGTTCTATATGGCTGGCACATTTATCAGCAACATTACTCCTGCATTCGGAACTGGAGGAGAACCCGTGAAAGCGATGCTTCTTGGGAAAGAAACGGGTACGAGCAGGGCTGAATGTTTTGCAGGCGTTGTGTCGCAGAGGATGCTTAACATGTTCCCTTTCCTGACCATCGGGGGCTTTGGCATCTGGCTTCTTTTTTCAAGTGGGATTAAACTTGAAACATGGCAGGTTGCTGCATTGATGTTCGCAATTTTGCTTGCCTTCTCTGCATTCGGTCTTATCATGTATTTCTATATCAGGAAGGACAGGGTCTCGTCGTTTGTCCATTCTTCAATCCGTTTTTTTGCCCCTTTCATCGGGTTTGTGAAAAAGGGTTTTGATGAGAAGACATACAGCGATGCTGTGGACGAATCGATAAACTCCTTCCACGGGGGTCTGAGGAATATCAGGAATAACAAATATGGCTTGGGAAAAGCCGTGGTATTCTCCTACTTTGGTTGGATTTTTGATATTCTTGCAATCTACGCTATATTTCTTTCACTCGGCGAAAACCGCATCGCAATCAGCGTATTGATTATCACCTATACCATTGCCATGATCGCCGGCTGGCTTCCGCTTTTTCTTCCAGGTGGACTGGGTGTAGTGGACGGCACCATGGCAGTACTTTTCATATACGGCGGAGTGCCCCTTGAGATGGCTGTGGTTGCTACGCTGCTCTACAGGCTTGCGTCATACTGGTTCAATACAATACTGGGGGCTTTTTGTCTTGGCGCCTCGTTAAAGGCTGAGTAATTCCTCTTTCCTAAAGGTGAAGCTGCCTTTTATATTAACATGCGAAGGGAGTTCTCCGAATCTTGCCTTTAGAATCAGTTCTGCTATCTCGGTATCAAGAACCCTTGCTATCCCGATGATGGATGTCGTGGGTCTTGGGTTTACATCGACTACATACGGCTTGTCGCCGAGCACGATATCCACGCCTGCATATCCCCGACATCCAAGGATTTTTGTCGCCTTTTGCGCCACATCGATAATTTCATCATTCCTGTCGCAATTATACGGAACAACCCCGCCTCTATACGAAATTTTTTCGCCTATTTCTATTAACTGCCTGTTGACTGTTAGTGGAAGCTGGGTTTTGCCCGTGATTATACTCGCACTTATGTGTTCCCCTTCGATAAATCGCGTGGCGATGAAGCCTTCTTCTAATGTTCCGCAGTTACTTCTATGGACTCCTTCAGAGGCGCATCCGAACCTTGGTTTTAATACGAAATCTCCGCTGTATTCACCGCTTCCTATAGTTTCTGGTACCGGGATATTTTCACGCTCAAGCATACGCGTGCATCTGAGCTTGTCTGCGCACAAGCGCGCGGATTCAGCCGTACACCCGAGGTTTTCTGTGTTTTCTTCCACAATCTCAGTCAGGTCGCCCAGCATCTCATCAGGAGCAATTACAAGGGCAACGTCGCATTCTTTTGATAATTTTTCAAGAGTTTTCTCAAATGCTGCGGTCTGCACAGCCACTCCAGAGCGAAGCTTCGCACCTGCTGTCGGGTAAAATACCTCATAACCGCATGAAGAAAAACTTCGAACAAGCATGCTGAGCATGGCTTTTCCTTCAGGCATGAATTCATTCACACATGCTCCGACGGCGTATTCAGCGACCAGTATTTTCATATCGCTCTTTTTCGCTGAAGATGCAACCGCAGTATTTTTGCATGTAAAGCCCGAATGCCCTCGCAAGCTCCCGCGATTCCCTGTATCCTTCCCTGAAATCCTCGTAATAAAATTCGATGCCGTATTCATTCGCGATTTTTTCCCCGACTTTTGCGAGCATCTCATGTTTCTGGTAGGGCGAGATGAGGAGGGTTGTTGTGAAGGCGTCAAATCCTAATTCTCTTGCGGTTCTTGCAGCTTCGGCGAGCCTGTAGTTATAGCAGAATCCACATCGCTCATCAGAAGCAAGTGCGCCGTGCAGGTAATTTTCCATGTCGTATTTTTTATAGATGACCTTCGTCGCCTTCATCTCCGCATATTTTTCAAGCGAGGTAAGCCTGTTTTTATATTCAGTATAAGGATGAATGTTCGGGTTATAAAAAAGACCTGTTATCTCATACCCTTCCTCAAGCAGCCGCTTATGCGGGTATGTGAAGCACGGGGCGCAGCAGACGTGGACGAGGATTTGCATGATAGTAGTTCGATGCGTCTTGTATTAACTGTTATGTAAAGGTGCATACGAAGATGGCTGTTCGACAAGTCAGCCTTGGGAGTAATCAAAGCTCATTTTTCAATCCTCATGCATTACCGATAAACTGTCCAATATATTGCCGATAAATTGCCGATAAACCATATGCTCGTTTCCGGTTGGATGGATTTGCTATAACCAGCCAGCCATCTTTGACCCATGTTCAGCATATCGCAGCGTTTCATCTTTTGCAGCAGTGAATACATCAGCAAGCGTCTTGATGAAGTATTCAAGCCACGATGTGAGGTCAGCTTCTGCGCGCCCTTCGTAATAGTTATGATGTGGGTGAACTGCAAGGGAACGGTAGTAGCCTTCCAGGTCGCGCGCATGGTGTTCTTCCAACGAGAAGAAGTCGTTCAGCCCGTAACGACCCCTATGCAGGATAAAGGTCGCAAGCAGCCGCGCCGTCCTCCCATTGCCATCGTAGTAGAGATGAATGGTGACGAACTGGTAATGTACAAGACCAGCTATGATCGGTACAGGCAGCCCTTCTTTTTCTGCCCTGTGCACCCATTCGACCAATGCAGTCATAAGAGCGGGCACATCCTTGGCTTCGGGCGGAAGATAAATTATTGCACCTGAAGCTGAATCACAGATGACGTTCTGACCATCCCGGTAAGGAGTGGGTTTAACACGCGCTCCTTCTTTTATGAGCGCATGAAGCCTTTGAATAAGCTCCTCGCTGAGCGGCATCTTTTTCGCAGCCCATTCCTCCACGCGCAGCAACGCATTCCAGTAGTTCTTCACCTCGCTGACATCTCTTTCCCGCCCGTGAAAATGCGCCTTTTTTCCTTCAATGACCTGTTCAGCCTCTGACAGCGTCAGGCGGTTGCCTTCGATGCGTGTAGAATAATGCGTTGAACGTACGCGGGCACGGCGGCGCAGTTCAGCTTCAGCCGCAGGCGGGAGGGGCGTGCGTTCGACCACTGCGCGCGCGGCTTCGATATCCATCAGCGCACGGGCTATGGCTGGCGTGATTGTATAGCGAGGGCGCCAGAGGGTGTGGGTTTTATTCATGCTCAGCTTCCAGACTGATGCATTTTATTCTCATTGTGTTCATGATGTTCGAGAAATAGGATATAGTTACCGTGGATAACAGGCAACTATCTAACAATCGGCGCACCAAACGTGAATTCCTCAAGCTCTACCACCTTTTTCCACAACTCCCTGCACTCGCAGTCAAGGTTACTAAAAACCCCGGTATCCTGTGTGAGCGAGAAAACCCGTATCGCCTCCGCCACATCCTTATCGCATTTCCCGCAGTTATGGGGACCCCTCGCTGAGCCTGCGCCCACGGGGTCTGACATTATGATAGTCTCTGGCGACGCCTCCTTCCCTTTTTTGAGCACTTCAACCGCGCTCCACAGCCACGGGGGGCGGTAATCCCCGCGTAGGAACATCTCATCCACGAGCGTTCCCTTCTGGACATTGCAGAGATTGATGGATATAGTTTCTGCGTAAGGCGCAGCGTCGCTTATGGACTGTATAATGTCGCTTATGGCAGCGCCCTCTGAAAGGAAAGGAGGCTTGAGGAGCAGGTAAGCCTTGACCGCGGCGCCTTCCTGCTTTGCAACCTCGCCTGCCCTTACAAAATCCGAGAACGAAAAACCCTTGTTGATGCAATCCTTCCGTATCATGTCGTTGCTGGTTTCAAGCCCGATGGCGACCTCAAATCTCTTGCCAAGAGCCGCGATGGATTCGGATAACTTCTCTTTAGTAACATATTCGGGTCTTGTCTCAGCAATGACTTTTTTCACCCTGTCATCAGCCCCAAGGCGCGAAAGCATCTCTTTCCTGGTCGCTGGAGCAATCTCGCAGTCGTCTAAAAAGCTGCCGGAGGTGAATATCTTCACGATGAACTCATTATCCTTGCAGCGCGACATGGCATATTCGAACTGCTTTATGAGTTCGTCATGCGAAGGCGGTTCTTGCGCGCTGTCATACACATACCCGCACATGGTGCAGTTGTTCCACCGGCATCCCTGAGTGCGGAAGATTATGGTGAGCGAGGGAACGGGTTTGCCGTCGAGCAGGTCTTTTCCCGTCCAGACTGCGGTGGGTTTGTCGGGGGGATTGAATCTGGGTTTGTGTTTGGAGCGGATGGATTGAATTGCGGTGGTTAGGGACATGGTTTTTATTCTTTTAATTTATTAAAAATGACACGTAAATTTTATACACTTCAAATTATGAGGTATGGGTTATTTGTAGCTAAGTTATTCATTTACACTACTAAGAATATCATTAATTTCCGACTCAACGGTTTCCTTTTCTCTGGTCAATTTATCTATGACTTCTTCAAAATATTCTTTTTTCTTCGAATAATAATTTGGAGATATTTCCTTTCTAAAATTTAACTCTTCAAGGTATTTTAGCATATTTCGATAATTCTCCAATTCCATTTCTAAATTTTTAATTCTATCTGCCAATTTTGCTTCCTTATACAACTCATCCAATGGAGTTATTATAATATTTCTATTTTTATGTTTTTTAAATAAACTTATAGCAGGGAACATAAAAATATATCCAATTAGAAAAATTAGACCGATTTGCGGAATAGATATCTGTTCTTCCTCAGTTTTTATAGAAAATAAATAGATAGGAGCATCACCAATATTTACTATATTCATACCATAATTTACATTTTCTAGGTATTGTTGTGAGATATTTTCAATCTGTAAAGTTGATCTTCCGTTTAACCGATATTCACCTATTGTATAAACCAAATTTATTCTTATTCGCGTTTCGTTTGGAGCATAATAAGATAATTCCATTCCCTTAAGTTTTGCATTTAAGTTCCAACCCTTTGCCCACCAAAAAAATTGACCTTTATTTATTAAAATAGCAGGCGTATCATTAGCGACGTAAAAAATTTGTCCTTGTCCTTGTTTTAATTCAAAAGGAGAAAAAGTATGAGATACAATTGTTGGAGACAATAAAGAAAAAATGGCAAAAATAATTAAAGAAGATCCAATAATAGCTAATATGATACCACCAAGAAGAAATCTATTTCCAATTATTTTTAAATAATAGATGTTTATTTTAGACTTGACTGCTTTTAAAAAAAGTGATTCAGATATTTTTTTTCTAAATATAGTCAACACTGTAAAAATTATTGATATTATTGTTAGAATACCAGT
>DAHXMQ010000054.1 GCA_027371625.1 Candidatus Methanoperedentaceae archaeon
GCATAAGTTGCGCCATAGTACGCGAAAGAGTGAATAATCAGGAGGAGAATTATAACTCTGATATGGGAAAAATCCGCGTACTCGATGATGCGACAATAAACAAGATTGCGGCAGGCGAGGTGATAGAGCGCCCCTCCTCTGTCGTAAAGGAACTTATCGAGAACTCCATAGATGCGGGCGCCAGCAATATACGGGTTGAAGTAATCAAAAGCGGAAAGAAGCTGATAAGAGTAATCGACAACGGATGCGGGATGGCTAAGGACGATGCTGTGCTTTCATTCATGAAGCATGCCACGAGCAAGATCAAAAACATCGATGACATCGAGACCGTGAGAACTCTTGGATTCAGAGGTGAGGCATTATCCTCTATTTGTGCAGTAGCCAATGTTGAAATCATCACAAAAACAAGAGAAGAATTATCAGGCACAAAGGTAACTGTTCATGGCGGAAAATTGATGGGCATAAGCGAAACAGGAGCCGCAGACGGAACGACAGTCGCAGTCGAAGAACTTTTTTACAACACGCCTGCAAGGAAAAAATATCTCAAATCCGACAGCACCGAGCTTGCGCATATCATCGAAGTTGTGACGGGGAATGCACTTGGGCATAACAACATATCCTTTACTCTGTTCCATAACGGGGCTGAGATATTGCGCTCGCCTGCCTCGGAGCTTGCGGACACGATTATCCATATCTACGGCGGTGAAGTGGCAAGGGAAATGCTGCCAGTTCAGTTCGAATCGAGCCTCGCAAAGGTAACAGGATTCGCATCAAAACCTTCGCTCACGCGGGGAAACCCCGATTTCTTGTCCTTTTACATCAACGACAGGAACATAGGTTCAAGGGCTATCAGCAATGCGTTAAGGGATGGATACAGCACACTCATTCCAAGAGGACGTTTTCCAATAGCGATTTTAAAGATATACGTTGACACAATGGAAGTGGATGTCAACGTGCACCCGACAAAGAACCAGGTTCGCCTGAGCCACGAGAGGGAGATATGCGATGCAGTTTTCGAAGCTGTGAAAAATACTCTGTCCCAGAAAAATCTTACTCTTGGTGTTAAAAAACAAGCACAACTTTACGAAAATGTACCTGAAGTACCCCTTGTTAGGGAAACCGCTGCAGCATTCAAGGTTCCAATTAAAGATACGGAAAGAAGACTTCGCCAGACAGAGCGATTTCTTGATGTCAAAAAAACAGAATCCAGAGTCCGAGTTCTCGGGCAGGTGGATAGTTTGTATATTATTGCTGAAACACAGGAAGGACTTGTGATAATAGACCAGCATGCGGCGCATGAGCGCGTGTTCTATGAACAGGTGCGTGTATCGAGGCGAAGCGATTCCCAGGAGCTTTTGGTTCCCATCAACCTCGAACTTGATTCCAGGGAGAAGGTCTTGATTAAGGAATGCATTCCTTATCTTGAGGAGTTTGGCTTCAGGATATCCGAATTCGGGCACAATGCATTTGCGGTTACTGCAGTACCCAATGTGCTCGGAAGGCTTGAAGACCCGCAGCTTGTCCACGACATAATTACAGACATCCTTTCCGATGGCAGAATAAAGGAAGATACAGGAATATTTGAGCGCGTGACCAAGAGTATCGCCTGCAGGAGCGCAGTCAAGGCAGGGGCGCAATGCCTCCCGTCGCAGATGGAGAACCTTGTAGCGCAGCTTTTCCTGACGGAGAACCCATATACCTGCCCGCATGGAAGACCGACCATGGTGTCTTTTAGCAGGCAGGAACTGGACAGGCTCTTCAAGCGAAGTTGATAAAAAAATTTCGTAAGGTTTATAAGTGATGCAATCTTCCACGGGATGGGATTATGAAACCTGGTAACGTTCTCATTGCACTTCTGGCTTCCATGCTGATTCTTTCCTTTGCCATTATCTTGATAAAAGGGGATGTGCTTACCCCCGAACCACCGCCACGGGTTCCTCCATCAAGCCTCAGCATACGGGATGTGGATGTAAAACCCGTTGCAGTTACAAGCGCCGAGATAGAGCTAAATGTTACCGCCTACATAAACCACAACGGTGGCAAAACACAGAACGCATCCATGCTAATAAGGGCAATAAGCAGCGAGACAGGACTCCTCGAAACCCAGGTCTCAGCACCGATACCGCAAGTAGAGTCTGACACGGAAAAAACGCTTGCAGTTTCAACCAATCTCAAGGTAGAAAGAAACGGTGGCTATAACCTGAATATCCTGCTCTTTGATAACGGAACTATCACGGACAGCGGCTCTGTAAGCATCCACGGCTTGGATGCGCTTACGCCCGAATCAAAGCAAAGCGGAGTGGCTCTTAGCAATATCGATTTCACTGTGAGCAATGTGTCAGCGGATAAGGTCTCAATCAGATCCGACATCTATCTTGAGAACAGGGGTGCGGATGCTTCAGAAAACCTGAAAATGATCGTCAAGGCAAGGGAGGTTGCTTCCAACCTGCTCGCCGATGAAACTGGTACGGAAACAGGGACTATCGCAAGCGAGGCTACAGCAGTTAAAAGCGTGCAACTGGTTGTGCCTGATGGGTACAATTACATGGTTGTTGTGGAGTTGTGGCGAGGGGATACACTGATAAACAACTGGGAGAAGCCTGTGCTCCTTGCGCCAACCAAGACAATTCCGAGAGGAAGCATTGAGAAAAATGTTAACATCGAGGTTTCAAAGTTCGTGCGCGAAGGAGTTTCGGGCATGCCGCCTGGCGTGTCTTATCCATATCCGATGGCAGCCCCGACAGCGTACCCCGCAGTTCCCAAGACGCCAGGATTTGAGGTATTCGCTGCTGTATCAGCGCTCTTAATTGTGTTTGTATTGAGAAGGAGGTTATAGAATGTTCAGCCGTGAGAAGTTGGAGGATTATTTTTATCTTGGGATTTTCCTGATAGCCATGTTATTTGCATTAATATCTGTAATCAGTCTTTACAATGCAATCAACGCACTCATATCGACGTGGTTTAATTACAGGTACCAGCCCATATTCCAGGCGTTTTTCAGCCTTGCTGTTCTGGCGATAAGCATCTATCTGATAAGAGAAAGGCTGATAAAAAGATAGAAAACCTTTTTTTATATTGTTGATATACCCTATAGCTTATATGAAGGGTTCAAATTGAAATGGATTGACAGGCTGTTTGGACAAAAAGAAGAATCACCTTATGTAAAATTTGAGGAGCTTGCGGAATGGCTTGAGGTGAAGTCGAAAAAATTATCCTCCGAGCTTGGTAAAAATGCCTCTTCCCTCTATTCGCAGATACAGGACGCTTTGGAGGAGATAAAAGAGAGCACGGCTTTACTTGAAGAAGCGCAGCCTGACGGGAGATTGCATCTCAAAATGGTGAAGACTGCCACAAGCAACCGGGATAACATGGTACGGCAGGTCAAGATGCTTCTTGAGAATATAACCATCCCTGCGACGGCAGATACCAAAACCATAATGAATTTCCATGAAAACGCTATGCAAACCCTGACCGTATGCCTTGAGAACATGATGAAAAGTTATCAGTACACCAAACTGCTGTTTACAGAGGAATCAAAAAACGTGATAACAGATGTGAACGCACTTGGAAGACTTCTTAATCAATTGATAGAACCATTAAACAATCAAAAAAATGTGCTGAATGCTCTTGAAAATGCCAGAGACTTGATAAATAATATAAAAATTATGACCTCGGAGCTTGAGAGCAAGGAAAAAGAAATAAAAGAAAA
>DAHXMQ010000059.1 GCA_027371625.1 Candidatus Methanoperedentaceae archaeon
CAAACTTTAAAATATATAATTCTTGGAATATCTGTAAGCCTTGCGCCTTGGATTCCATACTTAAAGTGGTTTAAGTCTATGGTTCTTGAAGGTGAATCGAATTGGTTATTTAATCTTCAACTCGCCCCGATAAATCTTCCACCATATCATACAATATAGATTTGGATTGTTGGATACTGTATCTTATTGTGGGTAGTTTTTAGGTACATCAAAACAAGCTTTAAGAACTTAGTGGGTACTATGTTTTTAAGTTGTTCTTGGTTTTTTATGGCTGTATATACACACCCACAATGGTGGGTCTGGATTCTTCCAATTTCAATATTTGTTTTGGGGGAATTCAAAGATAAAGTGTTTGGATGGCTTTATGTGGCACTGAACGTTATATTTATTTTATATCCTATGATGTGGACTAACACAGAAATGCTCCCAATAATTCATAATTATATTCCAACCATCCCAATAGCAGGCACGTCTGCTACTATCTTGGTATCGTTAATTGTATCGATTTTATTGATATGGAATTTGGAATTATTGAACGCTATGATAAAAAAAGAAAAACAGTATCGTAAGCCTATCTAAACGGCACAAAACTACCTCAATTCTACATGACCTTAAATGATAGCGGTTTATATCAACCTTCAGATGCAAAGCAAATGGATGCAAGCGACAATATTGGCGAAATTGTAACTGAAAGATGGGGAAAATTCAAACATCTACTCCTAAATATCAGGTTAAGTAGTCCCTTCTGTGTATAAAGTCGGGTTTATGTGTAGAAAGTCAGGGTTTTGGCTACTTTTTACACAAGCCGTTTGAGGCTAATATATTTCAGGCTTGGAGTTCATGAAGAAACTATGCCGCCAAGACCCTTTGTCTTCATCAATGCTGCCATGAGTGCAGACGGGAAAATCGCAACAATCGAGCGAAAACAGACAAGAATTTCAGGCAGCCTTGATTTCGAGCGTGTGGATGAGTTAAGAGCCTCATCCGATGCTATGATGGTGGGTATAGGCACCGTGCTCTCGGACAATCCCAGCCTTACCGTGAAATCAAAGGAGCGAAGGGAGAGACGAAGGAGGCAGGGGTTACCTGAGAATCCGGCAAGAATAGTAGTTGACAGCATGGCAAGAACGCCGATAGAAGCCGATATCTTCAAAAAAGGTGATGGTAAAAGGATAATTGCAGTCTCCGAAAGCGCGCCTTCGGATAAAGTCAGGGAACTTTCGAAATATGCGGAAATAATTACAGCCGGTGAAAAAAGTGTTGAGCTTGCAAAACTGCTTTCGGAACTGAAGGCTTCGGGAATCAACCGCCTCATGGTAGAGGGTGGAGCTACATTGAACTGGGGGCTGATTTCGAGCGATCTCGTGGATGAGATTTATACGTTCATCGGCAATATCATAATCGGGGGCAGGACAGCGCCCACGCTCGTCGATGGCGAAGGATGTATTGGCGATTTCTGCAAACTTTCTCTTATCTCATGCGAGAAGCTTGAAAACGGGGTTCTTATCAGGTGGAAGGTTTCAAGCCATATACGCGCAGATTAAATAGAAAGTATTTGCACACGAAAGGCATTTGAGAATTGATATTTGGTATCAGTCTCCCCTCTGCGTCCTCTGTGGTTGATTATCTGACCGGGATGACAGATTATTAATAAAAGTTTAGCACTAAGCAGATACATGAAATGCCAGCGATGCGGCAAAACCGCGGTTATCTACCAGAAATATTCCAATGCTCACCTGTGCAAATCCCATTTTATCGAGGATGTGGAACGCAAAATAAAACGCGATATCCGCAAATTCAAGATGGTGGAGAGAAATGACAGGATAGCAGTTGCGTTGAGCGGGGGAAAGGACAGCATCGCGCTGCTCTATATACTGCACAAGATATTTGATAAAAGACAAGACCTTGAGCTTTCAGCTATCACGATTGATGAAGGCATTAGCGGGTACAGGGAAAAAACGCTCTCGCATGCAATAAAACTGACAGGTGAACTTGGAATACCGCATACGATCAGGTCTTTTGAGTACGCGTTTGGAACAACACTTGACAAGCTTACAGAGAAAAAAGAAGCCGCTGCCTGCACACTGTGCGGTGTACTTCGAAAGAACATTCTGAATAAAGCTGCAAGAGAACTCGGCGCTACCAAGCTCGCAATCGGACACAACCTCGACGACGAGGCGCAGACGATCTTGATGAATTATTTGCGAGGGGATGTGGACAGGATGACAAGAATATCTGGGGCTTTTCAGCCGCGAATGGTGCTCAGGATAAAACCGCTGCGAAGCGTTCCTGAAAAAGAGGTGGCGCTTTACGGATTCTTGAATAACCTTCCAGTGAGCACGGACGAATGCCCTTACGCGGGGGAAGCGCTTCGCAACGAGATACGCGAGATGCTAAATAACTACGAGGTAAAGCATCCGGGAACAAAATACTCCCTGCTCGGTGGTTTTGAAGCCGTCTCGCAGGCGCTTCGCCCTCCCGGCATGCAAATAGTGCAGTGCGAAAAATGCGGCGAGCCGAGCAGTGAAACAGTGTGCAAGACGTGCAGGCTGCTGGGGCGGTAATTATCCTATCATCAGCATCAAAATCCGCACGATTATAAGCACCCAGCCGATAGCCACGACAATCCATATCGCCTTTTTTGCCACTTCGGCTATTGCAAGGAATATTGTGAGTATCACAAGCATCCCGATGGCGTCAACTATCGAAGCAGGAATGGTTACGCCTGAGATGGATTGAATCAAGCCTACTATCTTTTCGCCTATCCAGTGCCCTGCCGTGTATATAAAAGCAAGAATGGTTGTAAGTATATCCTGTGCCATAATTAGCTTTTATTACTCTACTGATATATAAAGTTCTCAGATATCTTGGTGTATTTCTCCAGTTCCTTCTTTGAGTACGGCTTTACTTTTGTCATCGCGTCCATGAAATTATGATACCCAACTTTCAGTTCTTTTACAGATTTTTCGTCTGTAGCTCTCCCTGAATTCACATACTCCCTTATGG
>DAHXMQ010000060.1 GCA_027371625.1 Candidatus Methanoperedentaceae archaeon
TTGAATCAGAGTATCTTTCCTGTAAAGAAAGAAAGGAGCATTTTGAGGCTATGCGTTTTATAGCCTCAATTTCCTTTGGTCAAGGTGCTAAATTAAGAAAAAGTTTACGACTTGACAGAAGAAGCGATGGATATTGGGTTGCAGATGTGAGGTATGATGATGAACTCGGACTGATAATTGATGAAATTGAAAAAGAAGTAGGGATTATTGATTGATAAGTTTTGAACAGTTAAACCAGTTTAAACCATTTCCACAATTTATTATCCGGAGGTTTACGATGACTGAGATGGATTTAGAGATAGCGGGGGAGTTAAAGAGAAGTCTGGCGGAGGTTGTGAGGCTTATTGATTTTCGTGTATTCGGCTCAAGGGGAGAGGGAATATAAGGTATCTCACCGGTTTTGAAAAAATATTATTCAGATTGCCACCATTGAGATTGTATTCTGTCCCGAAAATCTGTCCCGAAAACCTTGACATACGACGCCACAATTATTGTATATTCATTGTATATCCAATAAAGGAGGGCTGATTTCATGAAAGTTAAAATTCAGCAATGGGGTCATAGCCTTGGTATCCGTATTCCAAAGGCATACGCCCGTGATGTTAGCTTGCGTAAAGGATCAGTGGTGGATATTACCGAGGCTAAAGGAAAGCTTGTAATAATACCGGTAGAAGAGCCAGAGTATTCCCTGAAAGAGCTTCTATCGGGCATTACGAACAAGAACATTCACCATGAGGTCGATACCGGGGCGCCTGCAGGGAAAGAGGTATGGTAAATCCTGAAAGATATATACCAGACCGTGGCGATATCGTCTGGATAAGCCTCAACCCACAGGCAGGACATGAACAATCGGGCAGGCGTCCAGCGCTGGTTTTGTCTCCCGCAGCTTACAATAAGAAGGTTGGACTTGCAATCCTCTGCCCCGTTACAAGCAAGGTGGAAGGATACCCTTTTGAGGTTATAATTCCAGAGGGACTGAAGGCTTCCGGGGTAATACTTTCAGATCAGGTAAAGAACATGGACTGGAAGGTCAGAGAAGTAGAGTTTATAGACCGATTGCCTGACGAAGCAACAATGATTGTCCTGAAAAAACTTAATACTTTATTGAGTTAGGAGAAAGTATTTAGTGACATTGATTATTCAAAAATAAGATGATAAGATAGTCTTAATTCTGGTCAATCAGAAAGGAGGTCAATGTTAATGAAAACGCTTTCGTTGTCCGAGGCTAAGATGAAGCTGAGCCGGCTTGTAGATTCGGTCAGCACAACCGACGAGGAGATCATGATCACGAAGAACGGTGCCCCGGCTGCCGTCCTGATCAGTCCAGATGAGTTCGAAAGCTGGAAAGAAACCATCGCTGTGCGCTCGGACTCACTGCTTATGGACGAAATCAGGAGGGGGTTAAAGGCTCTAAAGGGAAAGAAAAGCCGCCTGTACACACTTGAAGAATTGGCAAGTTAAGATCATTACGTATGAAAGCCCGCTCCGATAAACTAAGGGTGCCTGATGAAGTGGTTGAGGTTATCCGCAATCTACATCCACATCTCAAAAAGAAGATAAAGCTGTCTCTGCAACAGATTGTTACGAACCCATATTCGGGAAAGGAACTGAAAGATGAACTTGAGGGCATGAGGAGTTTCAGAGTGAGCAGGCTCAGAATCATCTACAGGCTCTCTCAAAACAAACAAATTGAAATTGTTGTGATAGGTCCACGTAAAACTATATACGAGGAGACATATATCCTGCTTAAAAGAACGAAAAAAGAAGATTGATTTATGTTTACAAACAAGCCTGTTCAAATAGCCATCACCGGCACCGAGTTCAACTACTACCTTCTCTGCACGAGGAAGTTGTGGCTGTTTTCGCATGGCATACATATGGAACACACTTCTGACAATGTGCTCCTGGGAAAGCTGATAGACGAGCATTCGTATCCGAG
>DAHXMQ010000062.1 GCA_027371625.1 Candidatus Methanoperedentaceae archaeon
TGTCCTCCGCATACCTTTCTTTTTCCGCATGGAAGCTAATTTCGTACTCATTAGCCCTTATTTTCTCTTTGATTTCTTCAATTTTCATAAGTTCTTCAGCAAGACAAACCACTTTATAAGCATTTAATTACTTTTCTATAATTTTGTGGTAAATACATTACTTTCATTTATTTTAATATAGTGCCTGAGAATAAGAAAAGTCATCCGCGCCCTCGCACCCGCAGCCGCAACTGGAGGGCGCGCGCTGGCAGGAGGGTGGGTCGGGGTGTGGAGGAAGGGGGAGGTTGGGGTTAGAGGAATGGGGAATGAGAGGTTGTCGGGCTCAAATATATATCATATATTTTGACATTTCGGCGTGGCCAATACGAAAAAGATGCAGGCATGGTTCTGAAAATTTCACGATATAATTTCATTTGGAGTTCTTCTCCCGCGTTCAGTTCTGTCGAAGTGGCTATCGAAGCTGATAATAGAATAATTGTATTTCTCCGCCGCTATATACTGGTAGCAATCATCAAAATCAAGGTTGTATCTCTGTCTGACCGTAACAATCTTCTTGAGGTCTGAGGTATCCAGCGATATTCGCATAACGCCGGAGTCCTCTATTGCATCGGAAATAAAGTCCACTAACACGTCTTCTTTGTTGTGTTTTGTTAATATAATGCCAATCGAATAGAGCGAGAAATCTGTGATCGAGAGTGAATTAGCATCCACGCTTTGAAAAAACTGACGCACATCTGCCTCTTTCTCCTGTTCCAATAGCAATTCTAACCAGATATTTGTGTCCACAAGGTACATCAATCGCCCCACCATTCAAGAGATTTTTTTTGAAGCTCTAAAGAGGTAAATTTATCACGGTACTCTCGCAATGCGCCCGCCCATGTCAGACGCATTTTTTTCTGCCTAGGATGTGCTCTTGACTCGAGCAAAAATCTAGCAAAGTCATATACTTCCCTCTTCATATCCGGAGGCAATTCGTTGATCAATTCTTCAACTGTTTCCATGCAGCGAACCTCAATATTTATTACATACTGTTTGTCGGGAAAAGTACATATCCTTTACTGATGTGCGCGGTTGGTGGGGATGGTTTTTGGGGAAAAAGTGTGTTTGATTTATCGACTATTATCAGATTGTTCCACAGTTGCGGCGCTTCATATAAGCCAGTGCAACCGCCAGAGCAAAAACAGGAACCTCTGATAAATGCAGATTTAATGCATCGGAAGCATTGAAACGGTTACCCTCGCACCCGAAGCCGCAGCGGGAAGGCGCGCGCTTGCGGAGGGCGGGTCGGGGTTGGGAGGAAGGGGGAGGCTGGAATTATAGAATTGAGAATGAGGGGATTGCATGCGGTTCGAACCTGCGTCATATATTTTGACAGTCAGGCGCCGATAGGAAAACGAGGCTAACAGAGGCGAAATCACTGCAAAGAGCGCAAAGAGCGCAGAGCACGGCAGAAAGAAATGCAGAAATATGACACAGCACTTATATCTTAGCGTCGGCTCATGCAACAGCTTCGCTCAGGTTCAATTCGCCCGCTGCAATCGGGTGAACCAGCAACTCTGAGTTATGGAATTTCTTCATGAGCTTATCGATTTTTTCTGATTCCTTTGGCGAATAATACGCCTCGCCGCATTCATTGCAGATGTATGCTGAGATATTTTTTATAACAAGTACTTCTTCTCCCAATTTTACAACGAATTCCGTTTTTCCTTTAATTAGCTTGCCATTGCAAAAACTGCATCTATCGGGTTTCATTTTAGTCCTTTCTTATTCTGTAATCAATCCATTTATCTTTTTCTGGTATATAAACAGTTATTACTCTTGCGTGGTCTTCGCACTGCGCCACCACTGCATGACATGGTCGTCCTTCCGTAAACCCCAGGAACAGGGCTGAAGGACATGGCTCATCTTCGGGATAATCCTCGATTATTTCCCCAAGAAGTACAACCTGCCTTATGTCTTCGGTGGAGATATTTCTCTGGAACATCCTGATCCTGGCATGGTTTGAGATAATAAAAGCATATTTTTTAAATAATTCTTTTAGTTGATTATGAACTACACGCTTTGTTTTATTCGCCATGCAAACCTTATATTCAAGATTTTATGATATGACTTTATCGGAAAGATTCCAGCATTTTTATTCGCCAGCGGCGGGTGACGATATGGCTCCGATGCAGCCTTGCATTACTGAAAAACGAACCACAGATAAACGCAGATTTAATGCTTCGGTCGGCATGGAAACGGTTGCCATACGCGCCCTCGCACCCTCGCCACAGCGGGAGGGCGCGCGCTTGCGGCAGGGCGGGTCGGGGTCGGAATATGGGGGAGGCTCGGTGGTTTTGGAACAGTAATGATGTATATTGTATATCGACTTCAATCTTTGTTATATGTATAGTAAAGTAAATTATATCAACCCTTATATCATTAAAGAAGTAAAATAAAAAAACATTGGGCTAAATTATGCCTATCAATCTCACAGACATTGCTGCTAACACCGGCTTAAGTCTTTCTAATCTTCTTCCAACAGTAGTTCTAATAATAGTGGGTTATATAGTTGACAGCTATTTAAAAAACAGACCAAATAGAAGAAAAACTAATATTTGGATTAATTTCTTAAAAAACGATGAATATGTTGGTGCATGTATAAGGCAATATTATGAAATAGAAACGCCTAAAAATACTTGGGCGAAAATAGCACTACCAATGGGCGATTTTTTAGGAGTTTTCGGATACCTCGCTTTTATTTATCTTTCTGCCCTTGTTTTTGTTATTCTTGGTATAAAATCTTGGTCTTTTGCTTATCCGTCTTTAATTATTTCTTCTTTGGCTATTATTTCTTCTACTAATTGGACTGCACCCCAAAAAGTGGACAGGTAGTTAAGAAACATTCTTAACAAATATCAACAGAAAAGGGTGCAAAATCGTAAACAAGGAAATTATTTCGGATTTGAATATATACAACAAGAAGCACCTGAAATAAAAAAAGAACTACTACTAAGAGAATTGAGCAAGCAACTTGCCAAAAGCGGGGCTGACGTGGGTAAA
>DAHXMQ010000068.1 GCA_027371625.1 Candidatus Methanoperedentaceae archaeon
AATGTTCATCGCCACTTTTGAACCATGGACATTTGTAAAAAGAACAGGCTCTTTCCCGACGGTTGCTGAAACCTCATAAACAGGCGAGAGAGGTTTTTTTATTTCCCTGAGTTTGCCCTCGGTTTTGAGCTTTTCTACAAATTCCCGAAAACTCATTCACGCCACCGTTTGTACAGGTTATGCTCTATGCCGAGAAGGTCGAGGGCTCTTCCTGCCATGAAATTTATGACCTCATCAATGGTTCTGGGTTTTGGATAAAAGGCAGGACATGCCGGAAGGATTGAAGCTCCGGCTTTTATCGCCCTTTCCATGTTCTGGATGTGAATTAAATTAAGAGGCGTTTCACGCACCATTAAAATAAGGGGACGCTTTTCTTTCAGGCAGACATCCGCCGCCCTTGAGATCAGTGTATCGGACATGCCGATGGCTATGGAGGCAAGGGTCTTCATACTGCACGGCGCAACAAGCATGCCTTTTGACCTGTGTGAGCCGCTTGCTATCGGTGCTGTGAAATCATCGTCGGCATAGACATGGTCAGCCAGTTGTTCTATTTCGCTGATCGAATACTCGGTTTCTATCTCTATGAGTTTTTTTGCCGATTCTGATATTACTAAATTAGTCTCATATCCTCCGATTTGCCTGAGTGTTTCAAGAATGCGTATCCCGTATTGCACACCCGATGCGCCGCTGATTCCTATGATAATCTCTTTATTCATATTGTCTTAGTTGTTTTACCATATCGAATAGTTTTTGTTAAGAATAGGATTATATCAGATAGATACAAATTCAGGTAAACATGATTCAGGTACTCTCTGATATTGCACTTCGCCTCGGTCTCGGTCTCATTCTCGGCGCCCTGCTCATGATTTTTATCACAATACTTGAAACCGCTTTTTATCATCATAATAAACATATCCATGTAGTCGTAATCGCCTTCCTGATAGGGCTCATCATATACGCACTCGGGGATATCGCCATCGATGTATTACACATCTGACTTTTTTCTTTGCATTTTGCTTATCAATTTTTTTATCCTGCCCTTGCCCGGTCTCTTTATTTTAATCCTGAGATAACCTCTTTTTGAATTTATTACCATTCTAAATTTGGTATCGTCAGGACACGAATTAAGAAAATTCCTTACCTCTCCCTCCGCAGTCTCTCTATTAAGCCCCGTGTATTCGATGCTCATAACCGAAAGCTACAATTGGAATAATAAAATATAAATGCTTGCAGTCCATAAGCTTAAATTTTAGCAGAGGCATTAACCAAAACAAACATGGTACTGGATAAACTGGGCGATTCGCTGCAAAGCGCACTTAAAAAACTCGTAGGTGCAGGCAGGATAGATGAGAAGACAGTGGATGAGGTGGTAAAGGACATCCAGCGCGCCATGCTGCAGGCTGATGTGAATGTAAAGCATGTGATGGAACTATCGCAGCGGATAAAGCAGCGCTCGCTCAAGGAAACCCCGCCGACCGGTATGAATCCGAGGGAGCATGTGATTCGCATTGTTTATCAGGAACTCATAAACATCCTCGGGAAAACAGCAAACGTCAAGCTCGGTCCCCAGACTATAATGATGGTGGGTTTGCAGGGAAGCGGGAAAACCACGACGACCGCAAAGCTTGCACGGTATTTCCAGAGGAAAGGATTGAAATCAGCCGTAATTTGCGCCGATACATTCAGGGCAGGTGCGTACGACCAGTTGAAAACCCTGTGCGACCGCATGGGCATACTTTTCTACGGCGAAAAGGACGTAAAGGATGCTGTTGGCATCACGCAGAGGGGTCTAAGAGCAATTGAAAAATACGATGTGAAAATAATCGATACAGCAGGCAGGCATGCGCTTGAGAAAGACCTGATAAAGGAAATGGAGGACATACACAAGGTCGCAAAGCCCGACCACAAGTTTCTCGTGCTGGATGCTGCGATGGGGCAACTGGCAAGCGAGCAGGCGCGTGCCTTTAACGCATCCATTGGAATAACAGGCGTTGTGATAACGAAACTCGACGGAACAGCCAAAGGAGGTGGGGCATTATCCGCAGTCTCAGAGACCGATTCTGCGATCGCTTTCATAGGCGTTGGCGAGACGACCGATGACCTTGAAAAGTTCGAGGCTGACAGGTTCATCTCCCGATTATTGGGCATGGGGGATATCAAATCCCTTATTGAGAAGGCTGAGGAGACTCTGAAAACTGAGGAATTCGATGTGGAAGCCATGCTGAGCGGTAAATTCACACTCAAAGATATGTACAAGCAGATGGAGGCTGTGAACAAGATGGGGCCCCTCAAGCAGGTCATGTCGATGATACCTCTCGGCAAGATGGGGCTTAAGGTCTCGGATGAGATGTTCAATGTTACTCAGGAAAAGATGAAAAAATACAAGCATATTATGGATTCCATGACGGATAAGGAGCTTCGTGACCCAAAGCACATCAACAGCCCGAGAATTATAAGGATTGCACGCGGCTCTGGCACGAAATATGAGGAGGTTCGTGAACTGCTGAAATATCACAAGATGATGCAGAAGACCATTAAAGGGATGAGCGGGGGCAAGTTCAATATCCAGAAGATGATGAAAAAGTTTGGGATGTGAGACAGAAAATATATAAATATGGAGGATAATATCTACATTGGGGCAGTCGGCATCGCATCCATCCCCTCCGATGTTTCCGAAATGCCCCTTTCTCCATCAGAGACTTGATAGGGCGCCTTCATCCGCAGTTTGTTTTTTCAGAAACAGTGGCTGTCTTGCGGTGAGCTGTCTGTACCGCCTATAACGCAAAGAAGTACGTTTTCATTAAATTTAAAAGCTCATACGAAGTTTCTGACGCTATGCGAATAATAATACTCCGTCTCGGTCACCGAATCCAGAGAGACCAGAGGATAACCACCCACGTAGCCCTCACAGCCCGCGCTCTCGGTGCCGAGGGCATGCTTCTCGATTCCGATGACAAAGGCATCGCGAAAAGCCTGGAAGAAGCATCAGAAACATGGGGCGGCTCGTTCTATGTCAGGAATATCACAAGCTGGAGAAGTGAGATCAGGAAATGGAAAGCAGAAGGCGGCAAGGTGCTGCACCTCACCATGTATGGGCTCAATCTCCCGGACGTGATACATGAAATAGATGCAGAGAATCTCATGGTAGTCGTCGGTGCTGAAAAGGTTCCACGCGAGCTTTACGGGCTTGCGGACTGGAACGTGGCAGTTGGCAACCAGCCCCACTCGGAGGTAGGTGCGCTTGCAATAACGCTTGACAGGCTTGCGGCAACCTCAGGAAGGGATGCCTTGAAAACGCAATTTACTGGCAAGCTTGAGATCGTTCCCCGGAGAGCAGGAAAAGAGGTAAAAGGAAGATGAAAGTTCTTGTTATAGCCAATAACGTGCGAAGCATGGTCTGCTCTGCGAAAAAGGCAGGATACACTGTTTATGCCCTTGACCGTTTCGGGGATGCGGATATGAGAAGATGCGCCGACGAAGCAGAACTAATCGGAAGCAGCCAGGAGAATAAACTGCATGAACAGGCGGCATCCTTTGGCGAGGTTGATGCTGTAATCCTGGGACCCGGCTTTGAACATCTAAAATTTGAAAATATTCTTAACAACCCAAGAGAGGTTGTGGAAAAGGTGAGCGATAAGTCAAAGCTCCCGGAAAAATTAAAATCAATGGGCATTCCGCACCCGTTGACAGCATCGATAGAAAGGGCGGAAGGTCTGTGCCTCCCGCTTATGA
>DAHXMQ010000093.1 GCA_027371625.1 Candidatus Methanoperedentaceae archaeon
TAAAGTAAAGTATAATAAAAATGAGGATTGCTATCAAGCAGAAATTCAATAAATGCCTGCGCTCGCTACGAAATTGTTTATTTTTAAAAGTTAATATCACAAAAAAAACCATCGCTGCCAGTGCTGCTATACCGAATAATTCCATAACCATGTTATTGAGTGCCATTAGAAAAATACCGCCTGCCGTAGATCTAATTGGCGTTGTAGTAAGGAAGCCTGAACCACGCAAAAACTCAAGTTTATACCTGTATAACACAGGCAGGAACAGGAGCACAGCAGTAATTGCTGTGGTAGAAATAAAAGTCAAAATTTTCCTGCGGTTTACCTTTTCTGAGAGAAACCAGAGCACAACAGGAAGAACCATAAACGCTGATGTGAACCTGGTTCCGATAGCAAATCCCATGGCGATTCCTGCTAACTGGTATCTGCCTGTAAATACCAAGAAACAAGCCAATAATATGAACATCAATGCCCACATATAATCCATAGTAATGGTGCTGTTAATCCAGATTACAGGAATAAAAGCAAATGTAAGCAACAACAGTGCTTTATTTTTTATTTCAAATATGTTAAGAATCTTCCCGAACAGCATCAGCGATATGAAAGAAGCCACTACTGTAGCTATATTTGTTAATATCCAGCCCCCTCCAATAAGTAACGAACTAATTATTTCATAAAACGGATAACCAGGAAAGCGAGAAACTGCATAAACGTGCTCGTATCGTAGCAAATACGCTGAATTCACAACAGCGAGCACATCCTGGTCTGTTGGATTTGTAAATGCGCTGAAACCAAGAGCTATAAAAGGGGCGCGGGAGATAAAAAAGATTAAAGCTAAATAAACAATTGAAGGAAATCTTGTTAAATCAGTATCTAAGAGACCCTTTCTAAGGAACATATCATGCAAATATTGCATGTCCTGTAATTAAACACTTCTAAAAAAAGGAAAGGTGAAGGGATTTCTCCCTTCATTTACATTGTTTACTTTCTCTGTCTCAGCACAAGGTACGCTACTGCAAGCAAGCCTGCAATTGCAAACACTGCCTCAAAGCCTGGGACTTTTGGAGTAGGTGTTGCAGTTGCCGTTCCAGTTGCCGTTCCAGTATATGTAGCTGTTCCTGTTACTGTTTCAGTTGCCGTTCCAGTTGCCGTTCCAGTTACTGTAGCTGTTACTGTTGATGTCGGTGTCGGAGTTATGTTGGTTGGACTAATCTGGTATTGAACCATCGGGTAGAATCTCGCTACATCGCTGTCTGCTGTCCTGAAGTTCATTTCACCCATCAGGTTAACGGTGGTATCCCTGCTCAGGGTCACATCGCTGTTGTCGTTATTCAGCATGACATTTGGTGAGGTTCTCTCTACCGTGAATACGCCGTAGGTGTCTCCACCATTGAGCTGGGTGATTGAGGTCTCGATTGCCCATGTGTATCTTAACTGCACCACGTCACTCGTTGCGCCTGAGAATATGCTGTCCACGTATGTTACGAACAGAGGTACATCGGACTCTCCGCCGATATTCTTCGCAACGTAGGTGTACATGGAACCCTGCTGAACTACGGCATCATCCATCTTGACCCCGTCCTTGCTCAGCGTGATCCAGACCTGTCTTGGCGATGCCTTGGCATCTATGGAGTTGGCTGTCAATTGCCATCCTCCGCCCACATCCCATGTCTGTCCCACTGTGAGGGTCGTCTTTTCAGAAGTTGCGTTCTGCTGCTCGATTACGAGCTTTGCAAGATGGTCAGCTGTGTTCTTTATGCCCACGTATGGCTGAGCCTGCCAGCCCTCGATATTATACGCACCAAACTCTGAAGACATCTCACCTGCACCGAAGTTTTGAAGTCCATTTGTGTTGCCTTCAGTAGCCTTGCCGTTCAGTACTGCATACAGCACCTTTGCCTGAGCACCTGTCGTGTATTCAAGGCAATCTTTTTTAATGGTTCTTCCATCACTGGATACACTGGGTCCAGGAGTCGGACAGGAATCTGTACCCGGCGCTACTACTGCAAGATTTTCGTTCCCTAAATTATTTTTCAGGTCATAGTAGAACCCTGCGAAGTTATATGGATTCCATGTGGCATTTTCTGTTGCGAGCATGCCTGGCGTGAAAGACGGATCGGTGGATGGTTCCGCAATTGCACCGCGGATCTCCACGCTGGTCGCCTGTATCGCTGCCTTAGCAGGTAATACTACCAGTAGCATTAACGCCACCAATGCAGCTGCTGTTATTCTTTTACTCATTATTCTTCCTCCATATTTTATATGGTTTATTTTTCTCCTTCGAGATGCCGATATTACGGCTGTTTGTGAACAACGGATAATCTATCCTTTCGTTCATCAAAGAGTGATAAGTATTTAAGACAGAACATTTCGCTCTGTCGCCATCGCTAAACCGCCTTTGCCTGCACAGGGCAGTTAAAGACGATTTTCATCACCCTCTTATTAATCCCGTTATGGATTACTTTCCGTCTATAGTAAGTACTCTTTTAAATCTTTTGTGGTAAA
>DAHXMQ010000095.1 GCA_027371625.1 Candidatus Methanoperedentaceae archaeon
CTGGAATTGAAGCCCGAAGGCAAGAAAAGTTTTACCTTCACATTCTCTGCATCGCCTGAGAAGCTCATAGCTGATACGAAGGAGGCGAAATTATCTGTAGATATCAACAATATAGGGAAAGGCGATGCAGAGAATGTGAAGGTAAAACTTTTCTTGCCTTCGGGCTTCAATTCCAGTTACAGTTATTCTGACCAGGACAGCCTCGGCATAATCCCCAAAGACGGCAGCAAGACTGCAAATTTCTACGCTGACGTGGATGAAAATATACAGGAGGGCGATTATAATGCAAGGCTTGAAGTTATGTATAAGGATGAAAATGACGAGAACAATACATACAGGACAAAGACCCTTGACCTCCATATACCTATCAAGCCTGCCCCGCATCTGATAGTGGAATCCGTGAGAACAGTGCCTGAAAACCTCACACCTGGAAGTAAAGCCGAGGTTCATATCAGGGTCAAAAACACAGGGAATAAAAAAGCGGATTCGGTCTCCCTGCGCGTGTTCGAGGACGCTTCCCAGCCCTTCGAGTTCTCAAAAAAGGATGCCAGCACAGGGTTCCTGTTGATGTTTTCAACCGCTTCGGGATGCTTTGCAAGCCATTTTGCGGCAAGGTCGAAAACAGTGAGTTTTATCTGGGAGCCGAACTCCTCGAACTCAAGGAAGGGCAGCGCTTTTGTGCTGCTTTTCACATTCTCAAGACCGTAGATGCTTCTTACATCGCCTTCGGTTACGTATATCGGTCGCTTTACGGTTTTTTCTTTCTCATCCCAGTAGTGCTTACGTATTTTCTGCGGGAGGTCGTCCACGCCAAGTTCGTCTGACTGGTTGTAGAGGTGCGCAGTAAGCACCAGTTCGGTGATTAAAAGTTTATCATCTGTCATACTGAACTTCATAATCACGTTTCTAAATCAGATATAGTTTGTGAATAAACTTTAAAATCACCTTTTATTTTTCAAGTAACGCCTCGCAACAACCGCGCCGACAACAACAAGTCCTCCAACTACACCTGCAGAGGCTAACGGTGAACCCTTCGTCTGTGGGTTTACAGTCAAAGGCACCGTCCGCTCGAATATCACCACCTCATTTGTTTCATCAATCCCTCTTAATTCCGTATCGAGAAGAGTTATCTTCATTGCGCTTCGTCCATCGTCTTCAGCGGAATCCTCTTATTGAACGCGGCTATTCCGCGAAGCAAATCCTCCTGCGCAAGCACTGTTCTTCCCGTAACAAGCCCGCTGAGTACGGCTTCCCTTACAATCATGCGCAGGTCTGAACCCGAGTATCCCTCGGTTTTCGAGGCAATCTCCCCGGTATCAAAATTTCCCTCGATATCCCTGAGAACGATATCGAGTATCCGTTTCCTCATCTCCTTGTCAGGCAGGGTGAACTCCACAATCTCATCAAACCGCCTCCATGCTGCATGGTCAAGTATCTTGGGATGGTTCGTTGCGCCGATGAGAAGCACACCATGCTCCACAAGGCTTATCTCGTCTATCGCCTTCAGTAGCGTGTTCACGGCTCTTTTTAATGCGGCGTGCTCATCAGTAGCGCGGGCTTTTGCCACGAAATCGAACTCATCGATGAAAAGGATGCACGGGCTTAGCTTTTTTGCAAGCTCAAAAACCCGATCGACGTTCTTCGCAGTCTCCCCGAGATACTGGTCTGCTATCTGTGAGAGTTTTACCTCGACGATCGGTATGCCAAGGAGATGAGGAAACGGATACTCGATATCG
>DAHXMQ010000108.1 GCA_027371625.1 Candidatus Methanoperedentaceae archaeon
GATGACAGGTGGCGTTGGCGCAGTCGGAATAGCTGAGAGTCTGACCGCCCGCATACAGGCAAAGCCTGGGGATGTCATACTCATGACAGAAGGGGCTGGAGGAGGTACGGTCTCGACCGCTGCGCTTTATTACGAGATGCACCACATCGTGGATGAGACCATAAATCTAAAGTTCATTGATGCCTGTGAGGCGCTGCTTGAGGCTGGATTGATCGAAAAAATCCATGCAATGACGGATGTGACGAATGGAGGCATAAGGGGCGACGCGAAGGAGATTTCAAGGACTGCGGGGGTTAAACTTGTCTTCGAGGAAGAAAAGATGCGCTCGCTCGTGAATAAGAAGGTGCTCGGTATGCTCGATTCACTTGAAATTGATTATCTCGGAGTATCCCTTGATGCGCTTTTGATAATCACGCCACCTGAGAATGCTGAGGAGATTACAAAGTGCGTGCGCAGCAAGGGCGTGGCTATCGATGTTGTGGGGAAGGTGGAGGAAGGTAAGGGGGCTGAGCTCGTTATTGACGGGAAAGTTCGTGATTTTACGCCGAGGTTCAGGGAGTCTGCCTATACGCCGATAAAGAAGCTTGTGGGCGAGAAAACCCCGAGGAATTTCGAGGCAATGAAGAAAGCTGTGGATGAGGCTGCGGCGCAGGCGGTTGAGAAAAAGAAACGGATAACTGCAAGGATAAAGAGCAAATAGAGTTAGTGGCGCAAAATATATGATGTCACACAACCTTGTATAAATTATGCAATGCATGTGGACGGGAGAGTGGATAGCGGTGAACC
The DNA here is from genome assembly GCA_027371625.1 of Candidatus Methanoperedentaceae archaeon. GTDB lineage: Archaea > Halobacteriota > Methanosarcinia > Methanosarcinales > Methanoperedenaceae > Methanoperedens. The sequence goes on from DAHXMQ010000108.1 coordinate 787, forward strand.
GTCCTACTCAGAAAGTACAAATTAAAAATTTAAGGGAGGAAGTAAATTATGCCAGTACTCTTGCATGAAAGAGCAGGTAAAATGTTAGACGAGGGAATATTCTACGAAACTGAAGAAATAACCAAAACAGAATTTGAATATAAAGTAGGAGATTCGCTGAAATTGCACCTTGTCGTATCAAACGAAAATACGGAATTCAGTGCAAATGAAGCAAAACCTGTTTCGATTCAAAAAATCAAAGTCCAGCCTAATGAGGTTATTGTTTCCAGCATGTTCGGGATACATCCAATAGGTCACCTGTCAGCAGTCGGGAGCTATAATGTTCCGTCAGGAATAATCGATGAAGAGCGAATAGTCGATTTTGGAATGTTCCATGCAGCAATGGATGGTAGAATCTCAAAAGACGAGGTAATCGGAGCCGTGATATTACTGCCTGTCAAGGAACTTGAAACGGATGTATTTCCTTGATGTTTGATGCTGAAATTGGAAAGAAAATCTCAAAAAAAGTCAGTATTCTTCCGGCATCGGCGCAGATGGCAGCTTTTCCTTTCCTGCTGCTATGACAGACCTGTTTTTTTCCTAAATGCCCTCAACCGACTCAGCCCGCTAATATGCTTTGTATAGCAGGATGAAAGTACGCGGATTTATACTAAAAACAAGAAGCCGCCGGAGGGAGTTGAACCCTCGATCTGCTGATTACGAATCAGCCGCTTTGCCGGGCTAAGCCACGACGGCGTGATGACGTATAATGGTATTTTTCTCTAAATAGCTATCGTATTATTTTTTAAGGAGATAGAACAATTAAAAGAAAATATGCTTGAAACCCTGAAGATATTATTCTGCATACCTTTTTTGATTTATTCGTGTTATTCTGATATTAAGACGCGCCGCGTATCCAATAACGTGTGGCTAATTATGCTCACAGGTGCGATTTTTTTTGTACTGTATGATATCTCAACATACGGAGTTGCTTATCTGCCGCGTTTATTTGTTTCAGCAGGATTCATATTCGTGTTCGTGTACATCCTTTTCCAGCTTGGGATATTCGGAGGGGCTGATGCAAAATCGCTTATCGTTTTATCCATTATTCTCCCCATCTATCCGGAATTGCAAGCTTATGGTTATGTCTTTCCCCTGAATAAGCCCTTGATTGATCTTTTTGCCTTC
>DAHXMQ010000109.1 GCA_027371625.1 Candidatus Methanoperedentaceae archaeon
CTTTGGGTGCAAAACTGACTTTAGGTGCAAAGCTCTTACAAAAGAACATCCACCATCCCCGCCAGTTCCTCCGGCGCCAGTGTTTCAGCCCTTCTGTCGATAAGCTCAGCGGGTAATTTCCCCAACACGCCTGCCGCATCCGTTATCCCAAGCAGCCCTGCATTATTTATTATAGCATTCCTGAGCTTTTTCCTCCTCTGGGAAAAAACCACACGTAAGAATTTCATGAAAAACTCCTCGTCCTTCACTTTATACGGCGAAGGTCTGGGCACAAGCTTTACAATCGCTGAGCTTACCTCCGGAGGCGTGACGAATGCGCTTCTCGGCACGGCTTCGAGTATCTCAACATCGGCATAATACTGCACAGATATCGAAAGCCTGCCGTAATCCTTGCTTTTTGGTAAGGCGACCATTCTCTTTGCAAACTCATACTGGTACATCAAAATCCCGAGCTCGAATTTGTGCTTCAGCAATTTGAAAGTAACAGGGGACGAAATAGAGTAGGGAAGATTGGATATCACTTTATTGAAATGCGGAAATTCTATCTTCAGGGCATTCCCTATAATAACATCAACATTTCCCCACCTGTTAAGAGAGGCAGCAAGCCCGGCATCGGCTTCAACTGCCACTACTTTTCCTGCCTTTTCTGCAAGCTTTTCAGTCAGATTGCCATAGCCGGCGCCTATCTCAAGCACAGTATCCTTCCTATTCAGTCTCCCGTATTCGATTATCCTGTTTATAACCCGCTCATCAACGAGAAAATGCTGGTCTTTTCTATACCATTTCATTATCTTTTAGGCGGCATCGGGGTTGTGAAAACGCGGTATTTGATATTATCGTCCTTTAATTCTTCCATTACCCTGTTCGCGATCAGCTTCTCAGGCGTATGAAGACCTTTCACCCGCTCAACAATGTCCTTAAAGCTTGCAAAAGCTCCTTTTTTTCTTTCGTCTATTATTCCCCACATGAGTTTTTTCCCTATTCCAGGGAGTAGCTCAAGCATGTGCAAACGGGTTGTTATCGGGTAGGCTTCGTTGAAGAAGGA
>DAHXMQ010000113.1 GCA_027371625.1 Candidatus Methanoperedentaceae archaeon
TTCCCCCGGTCCTTTAAATGGGCAGCGTAATAGGTAAGAAGCCTCGCGGCATTTATCCCGGTTATCATGTCAGCAAGTTTTTCCTGCACAAGTTGAAAATTTGAAATGCTTCCGCCATAGGCTTTTCTCTCTTTACTGTATAAAAGGGTTTTTTCATATGCAGCCTGTGCAATCCCGATAGCAATCGCCGCAATCGTCAACCTTCCAGAATTTAGGATGTGCTTTGCGTACTCAAGCCCTTTCCCTTCTTCTCCCAGAAGGTTTTCTTTTGCAACCTCACAGCTCTCAAGGTGTACCTCCGATAACCTGTGCCCTTTGAACCCGAGTTTTGGAATGACCTTTGCCACATTGAACCCAGGTGCATCCCGTTGTACAATAAAAGATGACACTCCGTTAGCAGTTCTCGCGAACAATAAGATAAAATCTGCTTCTCCCGGACTTGTTATCAACGTTTTAGTGCCGTTCAGGATATATTTATTTCCTGAAAGCTCTGCCCTGGTCTGGATTGATCTCGCATCAGAGCCACAGCAGGGTTCTGTCAGTGCAAAAGCTGCCAGGCTTTTGCCTTCCACCAGACCTTTATTCTTAAGAAATTCGTTCTTCTGTCTATCATCCCCAAATAATCTTATACCTTCACATACCATTCCCTGGATTGATACCTGCAAAGCGGTATTAGCACAGGCTTTAGATAGTATCTCAAGTGCTGCGATATACACTGTATATGGAAGTCCCAGACCATTGTATTCCAGAGGAAAAGGAATAGCCATAATCCCCTGCTTTGCCATTTTTTCTAAACTCTGTCTCGGAAATATCTCCTCATTGTCCACCTTTTTTGCATTGGGCAGTATCTCTTTCTCAGCAAAATCTCCAATTGACTCCAGGATTAGATTATAATCCCCTGCAGGAAACAACATTTCTATTACGTTTTTTTGCTCCTGTATGTACAACATGGTCTACCTCTCAACGATTATTGCCAAAATCCATATAATCTATAGTAAAGCTTGTTTTTTTCAGATATATTCTTTCCTTCGGGCAGGGAGCTTGCGGGAACTGAGCTTAGACTATCGATAAAGCTATAATGTAATAAACTAACATAATTTTCATGGGAACAGTAAGTGCAAGGAAAAGGCTTGAATCCATAGAAAGGGATGTTATTCCCGCCATGTTTGTGGGGGTGCTGTCCAAGGATGATGAGTGGCTGAAGCATACGCTGAACGATACGCTGCCAAACCTCGAAGAACGTGCCTTTCGCCTTGCCAGGGAATGCAGAGAAAGCGGGGAATGCGCAGAAGGTGATACGCTGTGCGATGAAGCGCACATCAGGGCTGTGTTTGCGCAAACCATGAGCAAACTTAAAAAAGAGCATATTACCAGGGAAGCGCGGACGAGGTTCCACCACTGAAATGCTTTGTGCTCCGTTACCTCTTTTGATGCGGTTTATTCGCACATAATCTTAAATATATGAGAATTATTAAAGAAGCCTTCAACTTTTATAAGAATTACTATGACCTCCAACAATGACAAAAACATTCCGGAAAGCTACAAATGGACAGCACTTTCAGTGACCTCGCTCGGTATGCTTGTGGGAATACTCAATGCCAGCACCCTGATAATCGCCCTTCCCACGATGATGGTGAAGCTGAACACCGACCTCTTCGGGATAATGTGGGTGCTTATCATCTACATGCTTTTCATAACAATACTTGCGCCTGCATGGGGCAGGTTTGCAGACATCCGCGGACGAAAGAAGCTGTACGTTTACGGGCTTGTTGTATTCACAATCGGTTCATTGCTTTGCGGTCTTGCTGCTAACATTAACCAGCTTATCGCTTTCAGGGTGCTGCAGGCTGTAGGCGGGTCAATGCTTGTGGCTAACGGCACAATAATCGTAACCGATGCTTTCAGGCGGAGCGAACTGGGAAAGGCGATGGGAATTCTGAGCATGATAATGGCAGCAGCGTTCGCCGTAGGTCCTATACTCGGGGGCTTTCTCACACTGATTGACTGGAGGCTGAACTTCCTCTTTAACGTCCCCATCGGCATAGTTACCACAATCTGGGCGCATTTAAAATTCGGGAATTCAACTCAAATCCTGCTATAGCAAAACTGATAGCAGGCGGGAAAATAATGGAGTACTCAGCCCA
>DAHXMQ010000137.1 GCA_027371625.1 Candidatus Methanoperedentaceae archaeon
GAAACTTGCAGTTGCGAGGGAGAGGGTGGTTACTATAGTGAATGCCGATAGAATACCAGTTGGAATGGAGGTATTTGTGAGGATGGAAAGGGTTGTGGATGGGATATACATAGCTAAAATCCCCATGTAAAGCCATTTAAAGCAGGAACAATAATTAAAAGCCAATGGTCAAAGTCGATAAATTCATTCCCGAAAGCATAGAGAAAATCAAAAAAGGCGTGAAAGGCAGGGCAATCATCGCACTTTCGGGAGGCGTTGACAGCTCGGTCTGTGCAGTGCTGGCGCACAGGGCGATAGGCAATCTGCTCACGCCTATTTACATAGACACAGGGCTCATGCGAAAAGGGGAGACGGAAAGGATAAAAAAAATCTTTTCTGACATGAACCTCGTGGTTATAGATGGAAAAGAGAGTTTCCTTAAAGCATTGAAAGGCTTAAGCGACCCTGAGAAAAAAAGAAAAGCAATAGGCGAGGCATTTATCAGGGAGTTCGAGAAAGAAGCCCGCAAGCTCGGCGCGCGATACCTGATTCAGGGAACCATATACCCAGACAGGATTGAATCCGAAGGAGGAATAAAAAGCCACCACAACGTGGGAGGTCTTCCCTCTGTTATCGATTTTGAGGGTATTGTCGAGCCGCTTGCTGACCTCTATAAGGACGAGGTGAGGGAGGTGGCAAGGGCACTTGGACTGCCGAGGGAAATCTCGGACAGGATGCCTTTCCCGGGTACGGGGCTTTCGGTGAGGATAATAGGCGAGGTGACCGAGGAGAAGCTGGATGTGGTGAGACAAGCGAATGCCATAGTTGAGGAAGAGCTTGTGGAGGAGTTTGCGCCGTGGCAGACGTTCGCCGCGCTACTTGAGAAAGGCACAGGGGTAAAGGGCGACATAAGGGTGCACGGGTGGATTATCGCCGTGCGCGCCGTGAGTTCAAGGGACGGCATGACGGCGGAGGCGATGGAGCTTCCGTGGGAAACCTTGAAAAAAATCCAGTCGCGCATCACGGGCGAGATTCCCAATGTTTCACGGGTGCTGTATGACCTCACGCCGAAGCCGCCTGCAACTATTGAGTTTGAATAACTCACAGTTGAACTGATTCATGAATTTTAAGTCATGCGAAAAGATTTTAACCTCAAAATGCGATATTAGTAATAAAGGGAGGTTTATGTATAAACTTGTAAAAATATCGGCAGTACTGGTCGTTTTCGCATTGCTGGCTCTGCCGGTTCTCGGATATACGGGAAACAGCGACATAATGCGCGGAAAAGCAGCGGACATGATGAAAAGAGGACAGGAGATTCGAAGCGCAGCCGGCATGATGGGAATGGGATTCATGCACAAGGAAGGCAGCAACTTCGGACAATATGTAACCTTTAACGTGACCGCAACAGGAGAGGTCACGGATTACAGCATTGCTGGCATCCCGGTTTTTGATAATATAACGGTTGCCAACTTTGACTACAAAGGCTCGCCGCAGTATCTTGGCAAATTTGGCGAGTTAACAAGAATAAGCAACAAGAATGACACGGTGGTATTACAACTGCATGACAATCCTGCGGCTGTGATTAACATCAGGACAAAAATAGCCACCACCATCACTTTTAACCTTGCAGCAGGTGTGACAGCTTCGCAGCAGGATAAGATAATAAAAATTGAAGCCGATAACCTGACCGCATATATTACAGGAACCAATGCAACATCCATAAGCATGCCAAATAATGCGACGATTACAATCCAGTCCAACGCAGGGAATGCTGTTTTCAGGGCTGTACCTGTGAATATGCCTTTTAGCAAAGGACATGAAAAGTTCATGAAAGAGGTGATGGAAAATAGGGCTGGGGCAGAGATTGATATTGGAGATTATGATAAATATTCGATTGTAAACTATTCAGACAATATAGACGTGATGGTAAAGTCCGTGGAAAGCCATCATGTGAATATGACCATTAGCTCCACAAATCCATCAGGGAGATTCTTTATGATGGATATTGACAACAGCTCCCTGAGCTGGACGCCAGGACAGAGGATCAACCTATACATCGATAACCAACCCATGAAACAGGTCATGGATGTGGACGATTTGTATAATGCCACAGAATCATCGTTCTATCTTGACATAGCTGGCGGAAACCGCGTGCAGGTGTCGGTGTATATCGCAAACTTCTCCGACCATACCTTGGATATAGCTGTGGAGCAGGGAACTCCCACTCCAACGGTATATTTACCTCTAACCTCCACGCAAACACCAACAGGAACGACAGGAGCAACTGCAACACCAGGAGCGCCAGGGTTTGAACTTGCGCTTGTATTGCTGGGTGGCGGTCTAGCATATTATCTGAGGCGGAAATATTAAGAAAAGCAGCAGGGTGTGCTGCACCCTGCCCCCTATTTTTCTGTTGCGCTGTTATTTAAGCAACTCGCTTATCCTCACAAGTGGTATGAGTTCTACATCAGCATCGGCAAGGCTCTTGCTTGCTCCTTCCTCACGGTCAACCACCACTATAACATGACTAACAATCAGCCCTTCGTCCCTCAGTGTTTTTATTGCTTTCAGCACAGAACCGCCTGTCGTGGCTACATCCTCCACCATAAGGACGCTCTTTCCGCGAATGAAATCGCCTATGATCTGCTCCTTGATACCGTAATCTTTTGTTTCTTTTCTCAATATTATCAAAGGTAAAATTGTTTCGAGCGAGACTGCCGCCGCTATGGGCACGCCTCCGAGCGCCACGCAGCCGATATAATCCGCATGGATGGAGCGGGACTTTATTATTCCTGCTATGCGCTGCGCTATTAATTTTAATATCCCTGGGTCGGTGCTTGCTTTCTTGATATCAATGTAATACCTGCTTTTCTTTCCCGATGCAAGGGTAAAATCCCCGAACTTAACAGCTCCACATTCCTTCAGCGCTTCCGCAAGTGAATTCATTACCAAGGCTCCTTTTTTACTTTTATATGATAACCGATAATATTGGTCGCTCTGTGAAGTATCGGCGTTACTATGAGGACAGTAATAATTATCGGGAGCGTAAAATTTTCAATAAACCATTTCGGGTCAACAATATAGGCAAGAACCCATGCGCCAGCCACAAAATCCAGTTGATCCACAAGCGGCAGTCCTGCCCCGCGCTCGTATCCAAAACGCCTTTTAAAAAAACTCTTCACGATATCACCCAGCAGTGCGCCAAATGAAAGAGCTATCACACCAGTTATTGGCGGGATTACGAAGGGTTCACCTGTTGCGACCTGCATTTCCAGAAGACCGATGACAATGCCGCATGCTGCACCCCCTGCGAGTCCGCGGAATGTCTTTCCGTCGCCGAGAATTCGCTGCCCATCGTGCCATTTCTTCCCAAAATCGATGGGCTTTCCGCCTCCAAAGATTGCAGCCGTGGGGTTTGCGATATAGGCAGGCAGCATCAGCCACAGAGCTTTTATAACAACTGAAATTATGGGGAGCATAACGCCAACTGTTCAACCTTAACCCCGGCTTTATCAAAAAAATCCAGTGCCTCTGTATCGGGATATACCACTCCGAAAACTACTTTCTCAATCCTGGCATTGATTAGCATCTTTGCACATAATATGCACGGCTGGTGGGTACAGTAGATGGTGGCGTTCTCGATGCTCACACCGTGCAGCGCAGCCTGTATTATTGCATTCTGTTCCGCATGCACGGCGCGGCATAGTTCATGCCTTGTACCTGATGCAATGTTGTTCTGCTGCCTGATGCAGCCTATATCAAGGCAGTGAGCAAGATTTCGGGGCGCGCCGTTATATCCCGTGGATAGAATCCTTTTGTCCTTCACTATCACCGCACCCACCTGGTTGCGGAGGCAGGTGGAGCGTTTCGCCACGATGGTCGCTATCTCCATGAAGTATTCGTCTATTGTGGGTCGCATCAAAAACCTCGCATTACAACCCCGTATTTAAATACGGGGACTACGGGATTATAAGCATCAAACGATAAATATTTACTGCTTTAAAATAAGTTCGACATATGAAATCCATCGTTTTGCTTTCGTCAGGCCTTGATTCAACGGTTGCATTCAAGGAGGCATACAACAGGTGAACCCTTCGTAATCCCGCCAATAACTGGTGTGATAGCTCTTTCATTTGGCGCACTGCTGGGTGATATCG
>DAHXMQ010000148.1 GCA_027371625.1 Candidatus Methanoperedentaceae archaeon
AGTGATGAAACTCAGCGGGGGCTTGAGGTTCCCGACCATAGTGGTGGGAAAGAAAGTAATCGTGGGATTCTATGAGGATAAGCTGCGCGAGCTTCCTCCCTTTCCCTGCCGTCCAACTTGTCCACATCCACATAATCGAAATCAATCCCGTGTTCTCTTAAAAACCGCTTTGTTGCGCTGCAATGCATGCATGTGCTAAGCGTATAGAGTTTTGGTTTTATCTTCTTCATGGACCGTGCATCTCCCTGTGTTCCTCTGTAACAGCGTGATGTTCCTCAGGCATTTCAATCTCGCATATTTCTGGCGAACCCTTTTCCCCGTAATGCAAATTCCATTTCTTGCAAACCCATGCCTGGAGCGTCTTGATGTCATCAGGGCTCATGTGGCGAAAACGCCCCTGCATCATCAGATAATCCCTCACGCTTTTCATTTTTCCAGGTTTGTAGGTAATTCTTTTCTCTCCGTTCTCGACCTCGTACAATGTCCACATCCCGCTCTCCACAGCCAGCTTTGTTACTTCAACGGTCTTTGCCGGGTCCATCTTCCAGCCGGGGATGCATGGAGTGAACATATGAAGGAATCGGAAGCCCCTGATATCCTTTGCCTTCTCCACTTTACGTATGAAATCAGGAGGATGACCGATGGACAGCGTTGCATAATAAGGTATCTCATGCGCCACCACGATATCGCCAAGGTTTTTCTTAAAGCGGCGGTTTCCCTGAATATTCTTTCCCACAGGCGTGGTGGTAGTCCATGCCCCGAATGGCGTGCCTCCGCTTCGCTGTATTCCCGTGTTCATGTACGCCTCGTTATCGAGGCAGATATAGAGCACATCGTCATTGCGCTCAGCAGCCCCTGACATGCTCTGCAAGCCTATGTCATACGTTCCCCCATCGCCTGCAAACCCGATGCTGATAACATGTTTCCCTTTCTTTTCAAAGGCTGCCTGCATCCCGGTTAAACATGCGCCAGTGTTCTCAAATGCGGTATGGAAGAATGGTACCTTCCACGCTCCATACGGGAATGTGGTGCCAAACACCACTGCGCAGCTTGCGGGAACATAAACAGCGCTATCCTTTCCAAGAATCCTTATCGCATTCCTGATGGACATCGCAACGCCGCATCCGGGACATGCGGTATGCCCGGCAGTGAACAGATTATCATCGGGTAAATCCTTAAGTCTCATACAGTCTCGCCCCGCGTGTTATGCCAGTTTACTGCCTTCACTTTTTCACCTTTTGCAGCTTTCAGCGTAACCTCGAACATTCTTATTATCTGCTCTCTGGTCACATCCCTTCCCCCTAAACCTGCAAGATGATTTATGATTGGTATTGTTATACCGTAGAGCGCAGAGCGCACTTCATTAAACACATGCCCTCCGCCATGATAGGATATCGAACGGTCAAAAACCCCGACCGCACTCACGCCAGATAATACTTTCTTTAGTTCCCCAGTTGGGAATGGTCTGAAGAATCGAAGC
>DAHXMQ010000149.1 GCA_027371625.1 Candidatus Methanoperedentaceae archaeon
GAGGGGTACGGTGTATCCTGTGACAAATGAATGGACTCCTCTGAACTTCGGTTTGAATATCGGCAGCACAAGCGTAGGATTTTTTTATGACATGGATAAAGGTATTGGGACTGAAAGACTCACGATTAATCCCAGCGGAGCATCCATCCCTGAGGGGGGAATGGTATATTCCACATCTCCGCAGGAAATAGCTTTTGATTATCCTGGATTCGGCTCATACCAGGTGATAGGCTTCATGGCTGACGAGTATTTTGCGGGATACTCAGCGAATACCAAGCCTCCAAATCCAACCACGAGCGTCACGGAGATAAGCACACTTGGCGAGGGGCAGTTGCATAAGGTGCTTGTGGACGATGAGGTCAAGCGTGTAATTTCTGTAGGAGGCACTCTTGCTTTGGAAGAAGGATATGTCTTGCAAGCCAAGGATATTGATTTGAGCGCAAGGACAATGTTGCTATCTCTGTTAAAGGATGGGAAAGAGGTTGATACAACAACGCTTGCGGCGGGACAGACCTATGTTTATACAAAGACCGTAGGCGCAGCATCCGATCTTCCCATAATAATGGTAAGATTCGACAGCGTGTTTTCAGGGACAGAAGTGCAGGCGGGATTCATTAAGGGATTGTTCCAGATATCCGAGTCCTACATTTCTGTGAAAGGCGGAGACCAGTACGGGAAAATGAGAATTGTAAGTGCGGGCGCCGGGGGAATCGAGATGAATAATCCATATTCTATTGGTATATCTCCTGCAAGTACCGTTGATCTCATGGGCAATATCAAGCTACGGGTGGCAAATTCCCCCGAGGTCAGGTTCTATCCTTTTGTTACCGTAGTACCGGAAACGCTGGCAAACCAGCTTGTAATTGATGCCCCATCCAGTGCCAACGCTGGAGATACGATTAAGATAATGGTAACTGCGGGTGGGGCTGCTATTGACGGAGCAACTGTGACTATCGGCAATGCTACGGGGCAGACGGATATTACAGGAACTCTGAGCTACACCCTGCCTAAAACATTAAATGGAACCTATAACATAACTGCCACCAAGCTCGGCTACCAAAAAGCCACCAGAACTATCGACGTGGCTGGATTTGTTGAGAACAAACTTTTCATAGATGCACCGGCAAAAGCCAACCAGTTCGATACTATAACAATAAAAGTAACATTGAATGGCGCTCCCATCAGCGGTGTGGAAATAGCCTATGATAATATTTCAATTGGCAAGACTGACAGCAATGGAGTTCTTAACTACATGCTGAGAGAGGCTGGAACGCATACCATATCTGCATCAAAGACCGGCTATGTAACAGCAGCGAGGGATATCGAGGTAAGGTTGCCATTCTCTGAGTTCAGGGCTATTGATATCAATCTAACCCCTCCAGTTGTTCCCAGTGGAGGCTCAATCGTTGTCAGGTCAAATATTACGAACGTGGGTACAAAGAAAGACACCCTTCCGGTCGTGCTTATAGTTAATAACTCTGAGGTGGACAACAGGTCTGTCACTCTTGCCCCAAATGAGGTTAAAGAAGTAGATTTCACATACAAAGTCAATTTGCCGGAAGGCAATTATAGCGTTGAAATCCTTGGGCAGAGGGCATCGTTAGAAGTGGCAAAAAGTATGCCGGCAGACGGTGTATCGGCAGGAATTGCAGTCATTATCGTGGTTTACTTCTTGGGGGCAAAGAGACGCAGGGGCAAGAAGCTCTCGCCTGGATGATGAATTCATCCGCAAAAAGATTCTTCCAGAGCTTCGAAAGTGCATACCACAGGAAATTCAGTTTTTCCTTGAAAAGATAGATGCTCGGCGTAACATCAAGCCATGTAATCTCGTAACCTGCTTCTTCGGCGAGCTTTTTTGCCGAATTGAGATTGTAGAACCGCAGATGCGTCTTATCAAAAACCCCGCTCTCTGCATACTCGAATTTCCCAAAAAAAATAGTCATCCTCGAATGCCAGTTGACAATGTTCGGAACAGAATATATTAAAAAACCTTCATTTGAGAGATATTTTTTAAGCTTGGTCAATATTCTGTAGGGTTCTTTCATATGCTCAAGCACATTCCCAAGTATAATGCAATCGAAAAACCCGCTGCTGTAGGGCAGTTCATTCGTTTCGATATCCATATTCAGCATCTCAATGCATTTATTCCTTGCAATCGAAGCCATTGCAGGCTCCTTCTCCACGCAATAAACGCGGCATTTTTTCCTCATCGATAAAAGATTTGCAAGCCTTCCAGAGCCAACACCGATTTCCAGCACCTTAGAGCCTTGCGGTATCAGCCTGAAGATTTTGCAGCGTGAAGTGTAAGTATCGATGTACATATCTAAAGCCTTACAGACTTAAAATGCGGTCCTCTCCAGTACACCATTTTTTCGATATTTATCTGCACAATCACATCGTTCTCCCCGAGCGGCTTGTTCTCTATCACTTCCTGGTATTTGCTCTTGAATTCCATGTATATGTCGTAGTATAAACGAAGCGTCTCCTCAGGCAGGAAATATATTGGCGCCTTTTCTGTTATTGTGGCTTTTCCCTGTGCCAGGACGCCTTCGTTGTTGAAAGGATTTCTTGGATCTCTTATATCGATGGTTATGCTGACATTCGGATTCTCTGAGATGTTCTTTACCTTTTTTGATTTATCATTGGTTATGAAGAATATTTTCTGGGAATTCTCGTCGTACACGAAGAATACCGGCGTGAGGTGCGGCTGGTTATGTTTATCGCTTGTGCATACGTAGCCGAAATAATTTCCGTACAATATATTTCGCATCTCATCGGGTATTCTCATATCACACCGGCACGCTGATCTGTTTTGCCCCTCTCCAGTATATGATTTTAATGGGCTTTACCTCCACCAGAATCCTTGCTATAATCGGTGTCAACTGCCAGGCTTTTGGCAGTTCGGAAGTCCTGTACTTTCTTGTGTATTCGGGATATTTTCTCATGAAAAGCGAAAGCGCAGAGAGCATATTGATAAACCGCAGAGGAATATCCGCAAGTCCATAGATTTTTACCACGCCAGTAAATAATACAGCCTTGTTTTCATATATGTTGCTCATGTCCCTTTTATCTATCAGGAAAGCCACCTTGTTGTTCTTGAGCATGGTTTTTAATTTTTTCGCCTCCTTTGAGGTGTTAAAAAAAATCCTCTGACCGTCGAAAACATAGACCACAGGCGTTACATGCGGCACGCCTTTAAAAGAAGTCCCGATGTATGCAAAACTGGAATCCTTTACAAGGTTGTATAAATCCGGGGGAAGCCAGGGGACTTTCGAAACTTTATAGGCTGAAATCATTGAAATTAAAGAGATGAAAACCATGAAAATGAGTATTATAGTAACAAGGAATCTATCGATCTGAAACAATGGTATTAAAAGAAGCGAGATTATTCCGAAAAAAACATTGTTGATATCAAGCCTGCGCAGGGAGCGAAGCTCGGTGTAGGGCGTATGTTCAAGTTCGGTTCTTTTTTCTGCAAGCTGTTGTAGTCTGACAGACCTCCAGAGGGCGAGAATGGATGTCCACAGCGCAAGCCCCATCCTGTAACAGATATCCCAGATAAGAAGACTTACAAACAGCAATAGTATGATGTGCGGGTGTTTCCCGAGCCAGTATTCCAGTAAATTTGTGCCAAAATAGAAGAGGTACGCCATAAAAGGGATGAAAATCGCCAATCCCGGGATTGCCTCGTAATGCTTCCTGTGGAAGAGTATTCCCTTATACTGCTCAAGTAATTCATTTTCATCCTTACTCAAAGGCGCCCTGAATCTGCGCAGGGTTGGACCAAGCTGGAGGATTAAAAGGCTCCACAGAACCGCAACCATGATGGCAAGCGAGCCGTAGAGCAGGGAAACAAGCCCGAGGTGGAAGACAAAGCCAAGTATGAGACCGAGTATGAGGAGGAAAAACAACTGCAAGAGAATGCTGTACTTGTATGAGACAAGAGAAAAGGGCGGGATTTTTCCCACGATCTCTTCGTATATCCACTTCATCTCTTTATTGCCCATGTTTGTAAACATGTGAGGTATTAATAATAAACCTCTCTAATAATCGCTATCAGAGAACAAATCGATAATGTTATTTATTAATGACACCATTTGTTAAATTCGATGAGGTATGAAAAAAACTAAATTAATCACAATTATACTTATAATTTTATCATCCTTTTTTCTGGGATGCGTGGAGAAGCCAGTCGGTACTCCCACCCCTACTATAACGCCAACCGCAACCGAGACTGCAATGCCTACGGTTACTCCTACTCCCAGTCCCACACCAACTCCAACGCCAGTCAGAGTGCTGATGGTTTACAAATCCTTTGTGGACGATACTTATGGATTCTACCAAGTTCTTGCAGTAAATTCAACAATGCCTGCGCCTTATGACATTAACAATAAAACGCTAACTATACATGCAGGAGATGAGGTAATATGGGTCAGTGATACGGATTATACGATTACTATCACGAGCGAACAGGGGTTATGGAACGATACAAGTTCCAAACTGAGATGGAATTATCAATCGTTCAGCTACACGTTCAATCAAACCGGAACATACGGGGTGTATATCAAGGAGTATCCTCGTGTTCCGCATCAGAAAATCATCGTGAATCTATAATGTCACGAAGAATCATTAAAATTAAATCGCAATCTTTATGCTTAGAAGATAGGAATTAAGTTTCCGTACAAACTATTTTAGTACCTGAAAAATGTCAATAAAATAGAATTGCCGCATCTCGGTAAACAGTATCAACAGTCAGGAGGCATTTATGCACAAGGAAGAATTGATCCAGCTACACACACTGATGGTGCAAATGAAAAGATTTTTTGAGGAAAACGGGCAGGGAGAATTTTCCCAGTACCATTCCCTTAAGATAAGCCCGATACATGTGCATCGCAGCAAAGCCGAACACAAACACGCGATATTCGTCCTGGGTAAGGAGATTGCATCCATAATGGCTCACGATGAATTCTCAGGACCTGGAAGAACCCAGGTGCGAATGCAGGAACTTGCAACGCGTGCTGTGGATGAAATGCAGCACTAAAAACGATTTTTTTTCTTTTTTATTTGCCCAGAACATTTCGAAGCGTATATTAGGTACTACATTAAGAAAGGCATGAGGGAACAATATGGAACTTAATGGAGTACAGATAGAAGATACATTTGCGGAAGCTTTTCCAATAAAGATAGCCAGAGTTCTGATCACAGGTGCGAGCAAGAAATGGGCTACGGTTGCAGCCCAGGAAGCCACTGGCTTCGGGACATCAGTAATAATGTGCCCTGCAGAAGCGGGTATCGAAAAAGTGGTGAACGGCGACGAGACACCCGATGGAAGACCGGGCGCATATATCCAGATATGCACGTTCGGGTTCAAGGCGCTTGAAGAGCAGTTGTTGAAACGCATCGGGCAGTGCGTACTGACGGCGCCAACGGCTGCGATGTGGAACGGGCTTCCAAAAGCGGAGAAACAGTTCGATACCGGGTTCAAATTAAAATTTTTCGGCGATGGTTTTGAATCAGAGACAAATATCGGTGGAAGGAAGGCATATAAGATACCTATGATGCAAGGCGATTTCATCGCAGAGCACAGCATCGGGGCGCAGGACGGCATAGCGGGAGGGAATTTCTTTATAATGGCTGATAACCAGATGGCAGCCCTTGCTGCGGCTGAGAACGCGGTTGATGCGATAGCCCAGCTTGAAGGTACTATAACCCCTTTCCCGGGAGGCATAGTTGCAAGCGGCTCGAAGGTAGGCTCCATAAAATATGCCAAGTTCATGAAGGCTACTACTAACGAAAAATACAGCCCTTCCATTAAAGCAAAAATAGGAGATACCAAGGTGCCTGCCGATGTGAATGCAATATACGAAATCGTAATCAATGGTCTGAGCTTGGAAGCTGTCAGCAATTCCATGAAAGCAGGGATAGAGGCTGCCGTGAAAATCCCAGGCGTGAAAAAGATAAGTGCGGGCAATTACGGCGGTACACTTGGTCCGTATAAGTTCAACCTGAAGGAGCTTTTTTAAGGCAAAACCCTTCATTCAGATTTTTTCTTTTTCAGTTCATTGACATACCCATGCGCAAGCCTCGCAGGCTCCGGAAGCTTATTCCCCTGAAGGCATGCTCTCACTATCGAAAGGGAGCTTTCCAGCGAAACCCTGTGACCCGGCGCAACCACAATCGCCCTGCTTCGTTTGGTTGATTTGAGGAGCCATCCGACATTTTTGCCTTCATAGACGAGCGGTTTTGCCTCGCCGACCTCTGTTGGCTGTTCTCCTGTGCCGCATAGAATCTTTTTCGTTATCCCGATTGTCGGTACATTTAGTGCCACGCCTATATGCGTGGCAATGCCAGCGCCGTCCACGAGCAGGATGTCCGGAGGGTTTTTCAGTTTTTTAAAAGTGCTGACGATTGCGGGTCCCTCGCGGAAACTCAGGAAGGTTGGAATGTATGGATAATTCACAAACTGGATGGAATAAACTCGCTCCACGACCTCAAGTGTTTCAAATTTCAAAACTACGATGCCTGAGATGATTTTGTCGTCAAGGAATGCCTGGTCAACTCCAGCGATTAACCGAAGCTCGCCGAAATCATCTTCGGCGATGACATAGTCGGCGACAAGTTTCTGGGCTGCGAGAAGGGACTCCCTTGAGGTATCGGATGGGAAGAAATCAGGTATTGCATGCATGATGATTTATTCAATGTCACGATTCAAAATAAATATACTCAGCAACGTTTGGAATTCAAACCCGCAGATAATCCTCCTGTATCCTCACTACTTCGGCGCTGTTCTTTGCCTTTGAATACCTCTCAAGAGGTTCTTTATTCAACTCAAGAAATGTTTCCCCCCACTTGAACTTGTCCAGTATGAGAGCAGCCTGCTCTTTCTCGCCGAGTATGTAAAGCGCAGCAGCAAAAGCCTCCACTGTGCTCAGTTTGAAAGGCTTGCCGAAATTCACAGCATTGGCAGCGAGTAGATACGGCAGCGCGCGGTGCCTGAGCCTCAACTTTTGCAGCATCGGAAACACGCGTTCTACTTCCTCCCACGAGCAGTCGAGCACGACTATTCCTTTGCCTGCATTGTCAGCAGGTGAAAGCGCCTGCTCAGCAAATGGGTCAAGAAGAATGGCTTCTCGCGGAAGGTCTTTTGGAGAATCGTGCAGTATCGCAAGATTGAACCTTGCAAGTTTTTTTCCCGTGCACTTCTTGGGGTCGCACTGGCGGGCATGATAAAGGTGGAGGGTAAGCATGCAGCATAATTGGTATGGCTTATTATAAACTTAAATACAAGTTTCCACATTATTCACTCGATGAAAAGCAAAGATACGCTCACCTGTTTCCAGTGCGGCACATGTACGGCAAGCTGTCCATCAGGCAGGTACACAAGCCTGAATGTCAGGAGAATCGTGAAAGATTCGATAAAAAAAGACGTTTCGGATGAGCCTGAACTCTGGATGTGCACCACCTGCTACAACTGCATGGAAAGATGCCCCCGCGGTATCAGGATAACAGACGAGATACTCAGGCTTCGAAGCGAAGCAGTAAGAAAAGGAAAGATACTGCTCGCGCATCGGAATGTGTGCAGATACCTTATTGAAACGGGTCATGCAATCCCGCTCGACGATGCGCATAATGCCATGAGGGAGAAAATAGGGCTTTCCCTGCCTGAAACTGTCCATAAATATCCAAAAGCTCTCAGGGAAGTAAAAACCCTCCTCAAATCTACAGGATTCGATGAGCTGATAAAAGAATGAAGGAACTGTCTCTTTTTCTGGGATGCCTCATACCCAATCGTTACCCCGGCATTGAAAAAGCCACGAAGCTTGTCCTTGACAGGCTTGACATCAAATGGAGCGAGCTGAAGGAGGCGTCATGCTGTCCCGCCCCTGGAGTATTCCGTTCCTTCGACAGAATAACATGGCTTGCTCTCGCATCAAGGAATCTTGCGCTTGCGGAGGAGAAAAATACCGATTTACTCACAATCTGCAATGGCTGTTTCAGTTCTCTATCGGATGCCAACAATATCCTGAAAAGCGATGGTAATCTCAGGAACGAAGTAAACACACACCTTAAAAAAATCGGGAAGGAATATCTCGGCACAATCGATGTCAGGCACATAATAGAATTCCTCTACAGGGATATCGGGGCGAAGACCCTTGGTAAGTTTATAGAGAAACCTCTTGAGGTAAGATGTGCTGTGCACTACGGATGCCATCTCCTGAAACCCACTAAGGACAGGAAGCTTGGAAAGTCCGAATGCCCTGTGTTCTTTGACGAGCTTGTAGAGGCTACAGGCGCTATGAGCGTTCCATACGAAGGCAAGACAAGCTGCTGCGGCGCAGGCGGAGGGGTTCGGTCTGCGATGCCTGAGACCTCCTTAAAGATGACCGAGTACAAACTTGAGAGGATGAATAAAGCAGGCGTTGACTGTATAGTGAATGCATGTCCCTTCTGCCATCTGCAGTACGATGCAGGACAGGTTGAACTGGCGAAAACCGGGAAAGTCTATAGCCTGCCCTTGGTTCACTACAGCCAGTTGCTCGGGCTTGCATTAGGTTATACGCCAGATGAGGTGGGACTGCACTTGAATGCAATCATAAGCCCAGAATTTGAAGAAAAAATAGCACAGATCCAAAAAAGAAATAATAGTGATTAGTGGGCAGGAGGGGTTTTGATGGTGGTGGTAAAAAAAGTTTTTATTTTTCTGCCCACTATCGTTCGTAGATATGCGAACATAATATTTATAGTTTGCGCATCACCGTTGGGAAGGCGCTGGATGAGTATTATCCTTGCTTCACAGCCTTCACTGTAAATGGTGCAGGGATCACGAAAGAAAGGCCATTTGAGATCATGTCTGCAATATTCGGTATGCTGAAAAATCCCCTGTCGAGAACGAGATTAAAATCTGTGATGCCAATGTCTTTGACTTTTTTGATTGTATTTTTGAGGGCAGCGGAATTGACCCGGCATTAAAACAAAAAGGTAAAATGTATTAGGAAAGTATGTGCCTAAAAGAATGGGAAGTCAGGTTTCACGGCATCAGCTATGTGTTTACTCATGCCCGTATCCCCTGTTCCAAGAGCTACAATCTCAAGTTCGGCTGTAATTAATGATTTCATACTAACCTCAATATTTAGTTGGCGGTTTTAGGCAAAATACTTTTGCTTGAAAAATTATATATGGAATTTTGAAACATGGCAGAGGATAAAAAAAATAAGCTCCTGAGCATGCTTGCTTCCGCCGCCGAGATTGGGGAGCCGATGGAGCGGTCAAGAAAATACCGCAATATTGTAGGGATCCTGGCTCAGGAGGCAGTGCGGTCGGGCGATGCATGGTATCTTGAGGAAGCCCTTAAAACTGCGGGAATTGTTACCGATGACCCGTCAAAAGCTTATGTGGATATTATCCGCGCCATTGCAAAAATCGGAATAAACAAAAAGGATGAGAAAATTCTCGGCGATGCTCTTGAGATAACAGGAAAAATAGATAATAGCCTTGACCTTTCTGTGGCGCTGCATGAAATAGTGATTGCGTTTGCAAAAATCGGATTCGATAAAAAAGATGAAAAAATATTGTCCTATTCTTTGGATTTAACAGGAAAAATCCCACTTGATACATACCGTTCATCCGCTTTGCGGAATATTGCAGGATTGCAGGCAGGCACAAATCCGAAAAGGGCGCTTGAACTGCTTGAGAGCGCTATCCAGATTATAGAAAAAAGTAAAGGTGTCGAGCCTGTTTACCTCATTTCCGCGTTCTGTGATATCGCCTTTTTGCTTGCCAGATTGAATGATGAGAGAAGTTACGGGTTCATCAAGCGGGCAATAGCTCTGGCTGGTGATATTGCAGATGATTTTGAGAAATCCGCAGTATTATTGAAAATTGTTGAAACAGAGGTTGCTGTTGGAGAGCGGAAGCATGATGAAGAGCTTTTGAAGGAAGCTGTGGTTATTTCAGAAGGGATTACGAGGGAGTATTATAAAACACTGGCTTTGGATGCGATAAAAAGGAAAGATTAGTGCCTTTTTGCAGGGGAATTTCAATTTCCATCAATTCCTCAGCGATTTTAACGTCTTCAAAAACCTCTTTTGCATCCAGCAGGAGAGGCTCGGTGCTTTCTGAGTACCTTGAGCTTATATGCGTGAGTATCAACTGCTTCACCCTCGCTTTTTTTGCAAGAAGGGCGGCTTCCCTGGATGTTGAATGCTTTGTTTCGACAGCCCAGTCCCGAAGCTCCTCGGCAAGCGTGCCATCGTGGATGAGCAAATCAGCTCCCGAACTTGCTTTTTCTATGGATTTGCACGGTCTCGTATCCCCGCTGTAAACGATTTTTCGACCTGGACGAGGCTTTCCGACAACCTGAGAAGGCAATATCTTCCTGCCATTGATTACAACAGCTTTGCCTCTCTGGAGTTTTGAGAAAAGAGGACCTACAGGAATCCCAAGCTCGATAGCTTTATCCTTGTCGAATCTTCCAAGGCGCTTTTTCTCTTCGAGAACGTAGCCGAGGCTTGGTATGCCATGGTCGGTGGCGACAGCCCGAATCAAATAATCCCCCATGTCGATCACATCGCCGTCCTTGAGTTCGTGTGAGTTTATAGGAAAACCGAGCTTGTAATAGCCAAGGTACATTAAAAGCTTAGTAAACTGGTTCGTCCACTCAGGACCGTAGATATTTAGAGGCTCGGTTCTGCCGTTGAAAGACATCGTCTGTACAAGTCCGGGAATCCCCAGGAAATGGTCTGCATGGAAGTGGGTGATGAAAATAGAATTGAGCTTCATGCCTGTTTTAGCCCGCATCATCTGGCGCTGCGTTCCTTCGCCGCAGTCAAAAAGTATCATCTCTCCTTCCCGGTTTATTGATATTGCGGAAGGGTTGCGGTTTGGCGTTGGGAGTGTACCGCCTGTGCCGAGAAAAGTTACTCGAAGCATGTGGGCTTATTGGCTTTGGGGATTTAAATATTCATTTATTAAAAATATCCCGCCTCCCAGACTCGAACCGGGGACTTCGCGGTGCCTGCGCGATATGTGCAAAACACATTTGATAAACCTTTCTTAAAGGTTTGCACATGAACCAAACTACAGCCGCGCACTCTGACCACTGAGTTAAGGCGGGAATGGCTTTGAATAAGCACGGATATACTTAAATTCTTTCTTTCGGCGATAAATTAAAGACAACACACTTATATTTAGCCATACTCAGGGCGCGTGGCCTAGTCAGGATATGGCGGCAGCCTCCTACAATTCTGGAGAAAGCTGTAGGTCGGGGGTTCGAATCCCTCCGCGCCCGTATAAATTTTTTACAATTTCTTCCATTGCAAGAGCTAAGTTCCTCTTGTTATCAAATTCGCTGACTAATTCCAAAAGCGCTTCTTTTTTTAAGCTTTTTAATTCTTCCGCGAATTTAGATATATTCGGAACAGCGCGGGTAATGTTATCCACAATCGTTATCGTTGCGCACTGCGCCGTCCTTGAAAGCGGGTTGAGGTCGATGGCTAAAACTATTTTCCCCATCTCAACGAGGGCTTTGCACCTGTCCCCGTCCTCAAGAGGAACAAGCACAGCGTCTGCAATTAATATTCCCTCCGCATCCACTTTTCCACGTTCGTGCTCAAGCCCGGGTATAGTTCCATTGCTTTTTGTAAACATTTTTTTTGCCCCCAGGGAGCGCAAATACTCGATTATTTTATTCACCCTTTCCTCTGTCCTGTGAAAAAGATTTACCTCAAGCGGGGCATTGACGCTCTCACTTAGCCTTATTATTTCCCGGGGAACAAGGGCAGCTACATTGCCGTTGACTGAGATAACGGGTTTTTCTGCAAGAAGAAGCGCAGCAGCAGCAGCTTTTTCAGCCTGTGCCGCACTCTTTGTGGTTTTTTCCCCGATTAGGTAATCAAATGCCTCTCCCCGTCCCTGAGCAATCAGCCCATGCATGCTTGTTATTCCGTTTCTTACGCCTTCAACTATCGTTTCCCTTGTCATTAAAGACTGGTATCTTGGATGGGTTTTGGGTATCACAAAAGATGCGCCCCTGCGTTGCTTATCCTGCTCACATTCACTTTCCCGAATTCCGAAAGCGCGCCTTTATCATTTAATGCGAAAACAGTCTCTCCTATCATTGCCGTTTGCTATTCCTCTTCTTATGAATTCAGGTTCCACACCCTCGTTTTCTGCGACCAGTTTCATCTCCTCTGTAATCTTGCCTTTTTTTGCATCATCTATTAAACCCATATATCCTTTCGAAAGGGAGCGCTTGTATTTAAACATGTTTAATCAAAAAAATTGATTTGAACTCAAGTAAATTTGATTAGAAATACGCATGCCTTATTTAATCCCAAGTAGATACCGATGTCCAATGGAACAAAAGAACTTCGCGCAGGCATTCTCTCCTTCACATATATCGGGTATTTTCGTAATCGACATCAGGAAAGACCCGGCACATTCAGGCTCGATGGGCTGCGGCATCTGCCTTGAGGACGGCGCCGTTACTACCGTAAGAACAGCAGAAGAGACAACAGTGAAAATCAACGGTAAAGCTGCAGAAGCGCCAACAACTCTCACAGCCATAAAGCTCCTGACCTCCCAACCTGTTCTTGCTGAAACCATGCTCAACGTGCCAGTCGGCTGCGGATTCGGGGCAAGCGGCGCAGGAGCATTGAGCGCGGCGCTTGCATTGAACGAGGCGCTTTCCCTGAATTTAACCATGAACGAACTGGCTCGTGTTGCACACGTAGCCGAGGTGATGAACCGAACCGGGCTCGGCGACGTGACAGGAGAGACATTCGGAGGCATTGTTATCAGGAAAAAAGCAGGTTTGCCTTTTAACATAGATAAAATCCCGTGCGGCAGTGCAACAATTTCATGGATGAGCTTCGGGGAAATTTCCACAAAAGCAGTACTGTCGGATAACCTGAAAAAGAAAAGCATAAACAAAGCCGGGAAATTCAGGCTTAAAGAGTTGCTGAAAAAACCCACGCTGGAGAACTTTTTTTCCCAATCAAGCGCCTTTGCAAAGGAAATCGGACTC
>DAHXMQ010000179.1 GCA_027371625.1 Candidatus Methanoperedentaceae archaeon
TTTACAGAATTCAACGATTCTTCTACTACAAACGATTGCATTTTCTGATTCACCCCGTGTAAAATATTCCTATGGACTGCCAGATTCAAAGCCATTCGGATATCGTGCAGGGATATAATACTTATCCAACAGTCTTGCACAATCTAATAACTTTTCATCTACATTCACTCTATTTCCAACTGCCTTCATTAAATCAGTTATTGAATGTCCCCAAGCAACCGCATTTAGCCTCTGTAGAACTGATTTGACTGCCTTTTCCGATGCTTGTTGGGCTGCAAAACACGACCATTCAAAAAGGTTATCTTCCATCATCTTTTGAGCAGCATCTAAATCCTTAATAGCTTGATTCATCCAGTCTTTGCTTCTTTCAGGCATTATGCTTTACATCCTGTTTATTTAAACTATATTTAACATAACAGTGCGACCTTCCAGCACATCGATTTCGCGGACATCTACTTTCTTTGAAATATTACCTGCGGTCACTGTATATGCACCCTCAGGTTTGGTATCAAACTGTGTATCTCCGTTCTTTCCTGTGAAAAAGCAGCCCGTACATTCAAAAGCTCCTGTGATCGGGTCAATTGTCGAATATGGAACCGTGAATTCATAAATTCCATTAGAGGCAGAGGTGGTTGTCTGGGAATATTGAAAGGTTCTTCCGATATTTGTTTTAATGGTATTGGTCAGCGTGACCGTGGTATTGGGCGGCGCAATTCCAGAGATGTTTGCGCCCTTCACGTACTCGAAAACCTTGACAAGTCCGGAATACTCAAGTGGCAGATTACCGCCATACAATTGATTGTACCAGAATTTTCCCATGCAAACATCGTTATAATTGGGAAGATAGCATATAGGTACAACCTTTCCATTATCATTATACGCCCCTACTTCTGTATTGCCGCCCTGGGTATAGGGATTCGGCTGCGACTCATGCACCATTCTCCAATGCTTCAAGCCGTTGCCGTCGAAAATATCAAGCCTTGCTTCCATGGTATCAAAATACTTCATGGTCGGGACTATCTTTGTTCCTATAGACGTCTGAACCTGGGCGAAATACCCGTAATCGTCGTCATTCCAGACTCCGAATACCTGCATTATATCGTATGCCATATAATCATCGCTCACGAAATACCGTGCTCCAGGTTCCCCGTTAATTCCAAGTGCAGCCAGGACATTGTCCGCCTCATCTTCACTACTGGCGGTCAGGAAGGTGGATGCGCCGGGTGCATGCTGGCTTCCGCCGCCAATGCCGCTCTGGAAAGGGTTTGCATTGGGAATCCTGTGCGCCCAGTACGTGATGATATTCCCGTAATCCCACCAGCTCATGACACCATACGCTGTTTCTGGATAAGGGTATGTGCCGTTTTCGGGCATTTTATAGACCGCAAAATAATTCAGCCCTGGGTCGGGTGTGTTATTGCGCATCCACTGAAGGGCATCAAGCCATTCAGCAAAGCCTCCGCCTGAAGGCTCGCCTCCGCCAACCTTGGAGATTGCGTATGTTGAAGAAAAAGCAGGATACGCAAAGAACAGCAACACCAGAACAGCTACAACAGGGGAAAGTACATGGCTTGTGCTGAGGTTTTCTTTGTTAATTGGCAATTTCCATCCCCCGAATTTCAATATTCTCTCTGACAGTGCTGCACCTGCATAACCTACCATGAGGGCCATATTCACAGCAAAATAATAAGCCCACCTGTTCTGACCGTACATTGCAAAGAGCATAATAACGCCCCAGACTAAAAAGAGCATATCCTCAGGTTTCTGTTTCCTTACAATCCTGTAGCTGAAGATAAATAAAACAGCCAGTATGAGCAAAAGCACGATATTATCACCCTGCAGGAAACTTGTCACCGGGAAATCACTCCAGAGCATACCAGCATTCTGCGGGGCAAAAATCGAGGTGACCTCGGCAATGGTGGACGCTCCGCCTGAGTGAACCGCAAATATTTCGGCAGGTGCGGTTACCATCTCAAGGTACATCTGGGGCAGAACAATCTTCATTACCAGCAGGCTCAGCACAAAAAAAGCCCCCAAAAAAAGAGGATAATAGTATGGTTTGTATCCTCTTTTCTTAAGCTCTCTTGAAATAACGCTTAATATTATGGGCAGCAGCATACCGATGAGTGCAACTGCAACGTGAAACCATGAATAAAAAACTGGATTAAAACCGTATTCTGGATGGAAATACGGTAGAATTGCTATTAAATTGATCAAAAACATGGGCACAGTTACTATAGCAATGTAATCGGTTGACCTGCCACACATATCATCTATTATATATTGAATGAAAATAAATATTACAATAATCATGGCAAAAAGGGGACCCCCTGGCCAGGAATCAAGGTAAGCTGCAAGCATTAAACCGACAGGCTGGATCGGTACAGACGACTTCAACTTCGCATCCGCTTTTTACCAGCCTCTCGCTTATTTCCTTCACATGGGTTTCCACTCCACCGATATCAGGATAATACCGTGGGCATATCTGTGCTATTCTCACTTCGTCTGCCTCGCCTACACCAATAGCATTAATTTATATAAAGATAATGTAATGCGAATTTA
>DAHXMQ010000223.1 GCA_027371625.1 Candidatus Methanoperedentaceae archaeon
GCCGTGAAGAGGCTGAAAAGAACATGTATGAAGCTATTGAAATGCATATACATGGAATAATTGAGGATAAGTTACCCATTCCAGAGTCAAAATCATTTGCAGAGTATGTAGCGGTTGCTGAAAAATCAAGTATGGAACAAACGGCTTAACGACAGATTACAAAGCCGTTACGGCATTATCTATTCTAAATATCTGCGCCTGAATATAAATACGGAATGCAGTAAAACCGATGGATGTGCAAACCCATCGAGCATGAGCGTCGATGCCCTCCGAATTCATTCGGGGGTGGACTCAACCCTTGCCGAAATGCTCATATCCCCGAGCTTCCAGTTCCTCAAGCCCGCCCGCTCTTTCAATAAACACGCCGCTGCCTACAACCTCCCCGATTACGGTTAGCGGACAGGCTTTTCTCGCTTTCTCAATCTTATCCTTCGCCACAGTGAACAGAAGTTCAAAATCCCCGCCTGTATAAACAACAGCATCCAGCAACTCTTCACCTTCGAACAACCTTTTTACGCCTGGCAAAACCGGGAGCTTATTTTCGTATATCCTGAAACCCACTCTGCTTGCCCTGCTCAAATCGTGAAGCGATAGTGCAAGCCCGTCGCTTATGTCCATCATCGAGGTAACTGCGCGGCTCTTTGCAAGCGCAATGCCTTCATTTATCCTTGGAAAAGGCTCAAACAATGCATTCAAAATCTCCTCACCTACAGGTATTTTCTTGTTCAGAGCAAGAAGCGCTGCGCCCGCCGTGCCGAGATGTCCTGTCACGCAGACAAGGTCACCGACCCTTGCGCCGCTTCTTCGGATCAATAATTCCTTTTTCACAAGCCCGAGTGCAGTCCCTGCCATCGTGAGTTCCTCATGCGAATCAGTATCCCCTCCTATTACCTGCATCCCGAATCGTGAGGCGCAGTCGTCCATGCCTTTTGCGATCTCCTCCACAAAGCCAATTTCGCTGTCAGGAGGAATACCCATTGCCATCAGAACACCGAGAGGCTCTGCGCCTTTCGAAGCAAGGTCGCTCAGGTTTACCGCAACCGACATCCATCCAATCTGCCATCCTGTCATCTCAGGCGGGAAATCTGTTTTCCGATGAAGCATATCAGTGGTGGCAAGAATGTACTCTTCGCCGCCAGTATCCAGCACTGCGCAGTCATCCTCACCCGCACCGACGATGACATTATTTCCTTGTTTTCCAAGCAGTTTTGAAATTCGGGCTATCAAAGCCCGCTCACCAAGTTCGCTTACTTTCATCAAGGAATAATTCGCTTCAACCTCTATAGAGCTTTTCTTTACGCATGTTTATAAATAATCAAAACTCCAGTAGATGCGATGAATGGCGTGCCTGGCGACGTGGAAATGCCCATTGGTGAGCATCTCAAAGAGCTGCGCCTGCGGATGATGACCGCCGCAATTCCGATAGTAATCATCACGGCAGTTGCATTTCTTTACTCAGGAAGACTTTTGCAGATTATATGGAAACAGACGGTTCCCGTGCCAATGACAGTGTATGCACCGATGGAACTTATTATTACAAGGCTCACGCTTTCTCTCGTGGTTGCACTTTTCATAGGCATACCGCTTGTGGTTTATGAAGGATTCATGTTCGTGGGAAAAGGACTTTACGCAAAAGAAAAACTGTTCTTCCTGAAGATAGTGCCGTTTTCTTTTATCCTTTTCATAGCCGGGGCAGCAATTGCCTATTTTATAGCTGTGCCTCTGGTATTCAAATACACGATACTTTATTCGATTGGTGTTGCAAGCCCGCAGATTTCTGTTATAAATACCATTAACACTATAATTACGCTCGTTATCGGATTCGGGCTTGTTTTCCAGTTCCCGCTTATTCTGATATTTGCTATCAAGACAGGACTTGTTAAGAGCGAGTCGTTAGCGGGACAACGCAAGATAATATACGGGGCACTGCTTGCATTTGCATTCTTCGTTTCCCCCGATCCTTCGGCAATTTCGGAGTTGTTAGTGGCGGCATTGCTTGTGGTGTTATTTGAGCTCAGCCTTGTAGTAGCCAGATTTTTTTAGTATTTTCTGCTCTTGACATGCTCCAGATGAAATTATGCTTGCTGCTCTATTCGGTATTGAAGAAAGACTGCAAATGGTTAGAAATCGATATTTTACCAAACCAAAGGATTACACAATCGAATGGCACCGACCAAAATTTAACATGATACTCATAATGCGCATAATTAAATTTTTCCAAAAGAAATAAAGGGGTTAAATAATAGGATTGCTATATTAGAGAACAATTAAACCGTAACTCTCCCTTTTTTACGTAATATGCTCAATCCCCAATTTTTCAATCAACAATCGTGTTTTCTTCGGAACCTCTGAAACAACCCTGTTATCTCCGATCTTGACATTGAAGACTCTTGAAAGATGCAAAATTACAT
>DAHXMQ010000231.1 GCA_027371625.1 Candidatus Methanoperedentaceae archaeon
TCAAAGGCGCAAATGTTCCTGGCGTCAATGTCCCTGATTTTCCGGATATATAATTCGGGGTCATCGTGCTTGATGGAATGGATTTCAGCAAGATAGTCTGATAACGCCAGCGCCCTTTCCCTATCAAGAGTCGTGAGCCCTTCCTTTTTTATCCTCTCAAGGTCGAGGAAATACTCTTTTCCCTCTATCTTATCCATCAGGATGAAATATTCCTCTGCTTTTCCTGCCGAGAAAAGCCCGGCTTCATGCGTAAAATATCCAACATCTCGTGAACGCACATGTTTTGGTAGTTTATTGAATGTTGCGTTCTGCCAGATGAGAATCGCAGCCCTGTCTGAGAAATGGTCATGCCCGAAACCTTTCTGAACCCGCATCGTTGAGAGCACCACGGATTGCTTTTTCCCATTCGACTCGAATTGAATAGGGTAAGGCTTGCCGTAGCCGAACCCTTTTATCCCTTCCTCGACCTCGACTGGAATACCGCCGAGTTCACCGATTCCCGTGACTCTTGCTCTGCCGTATAATCCAGTCAGATATCTCTCAACGGCTTGTTTCTTTAGAATCATGTTCCCAGAGTCCAGGAATGGAGGTATTTATCCTGCTCTTCCGTGAGAGTTTCTATTTCAATGCCCATGGCTTCAAGCTTGAGCTTCGCTACACGGCTATCGATTTCAACAGGCACCCTGTAAACCTGATTCTCAAGGGTCTTTCCCTTTTCAGCAATGTATTTAACAGCAAGCGCCTGGTTAGCAAAACTCATATCCATGACCTCTGGGGGATGCCCGAATGCGCTTGCGAGATTTACAAGCCTGCCTTCAGCAAGCAGGTATATCCTGCGGTTGTCCTTTAAGACATACTCCTGCACATCGTTCTTGATCTGGTTGACCTTCGTTGATAACTTTGTAAGCGCAGGAATATCTATCTCCACATTGAAATGCCCGGAATTGCATACGATTGCCTGGTCTTTCATCACCTCGAAATGCTCCTTCCGGATGGCTGAGACATCGCCTGTGACTGTGATGAATAAATCCCCGACTCTTGCCGCATCCTTCATGGACATAACCCTGAAGCCGTCCATGACAGCCTCAAGCGCCTTTCTCGGCTCAACCTCGACAACGACTACATTGCCTCCCAACCCTCGTGCCCGGGATGCCACGCCCCTGCCGCACCAGCCATAGCCTGCAACAACAATTGTCTTTCCTGCAAAAAGGATGTTGGTGGCATTCATTATACCATGTATGGTGCTCTGACCCGTACCGTATCGGTTATCGAACATCATCTTTGTCTCAGCATCGTTCACCGCAATCACAGGATACTTAAGTGCGCCTTCTGCTGCCATTGCCCGAAGCCTGATGACCCCTGTAGTTGTTTCCTCGCATCCGCCTAATATGTCTTTTATCAGCTCTTGATGCTTTGAATGGACAAGTGCGATGGTATCTGCGCCATCGTCTAACGTTACATTGGGCTTTATCTTGAGCGCTTCCTCAAGGCATTCGTAATACTGTTTCTCGTTCTCCCCTTTTATGGCAAAAACCTTTATTCCCTCGCCTGCGAGGGCAGCAGCCACATCGTCCTGAGTGCTCAGAGGGTTTGAAGCTGCAAGTGCGATATTTGCTCCCCCTCCTTTTAGCGTGTGGATGAGGTTTGCTGTTTCAACCGTTACATGCAGGCCTGCAACAACATTTACACCTTCAAGCGGTTTTTCCTTCTCGAACTGCTCCTTG
>DAHXMQ010000258.1 GCA_027371625.1 Candidatus Methanoperedentaceae archaeon
TGCCTGTCATTGCAGTTTTTGCGATATTGAGGAGAGCCTCCTCATCATTCTCTGAGATTTCGTGGGTTATGTTCTTCAGTATATCAGCAGCCTTCTCGGCAGCCGCCCTGTAGCCTGAGGTAATGTTCGTGGGATGTACGTTCTGTTCAAGCAGTTCCCCTGCGCGCTCAAGCAATTCTCCAGCGAGCACAGCAGCGGTGGTGGTGCCGTCGCCGACCTCATCGTCCTGCGTCTTGGCTACCTCCACAAGCATTTTTGCGGCAGGGTGTTCGATTTCCATCTCCTTGAGGATGGTAACGCCGTCGTTCGTGATTGTGACGGCTCCTCCGCTTACAAGCATTTTGTCCATGCCCTTAGGTCCAAGCGTGGTTCTCACGGCTTCGGCTACGGCTTTTGCCGCCATGATATTGCTGTTCCTCGCTTCCTGTCCGCGTGTTCTCTCTGTGCCTTCCTTTAAAATTATAATGGGCTGTCCGCCAAGTTGTGCTGCCATGAATGATATCTCCTGCTCCGATGAAGTATCGGGTGGCAAAACAATGTTTGATGTTCTATATAACAATTCCGATTGCTGATGCTGAAAGCAACGACAGAAGACCTTTACATAGAATTCCTAAGAGAAAGTTTCAAAACCATGACATGTTCGCACCTTTAGGTGATTGACTTGACTATCAGGCGTGCCGATAGGAATCCGAGGCTGCCACTGTTTCTGGAAATCACGAACCGCAGATGAACACAGATTTCGGATATGGGTTTATTCTATCCAGCTCCTTGCCGTATCCACCATAGCCGTATGCGGATGGTCGCTAAAGGTTAAATAGCATGCTAATCAAGTATAGCCTATGCCAGTGGAAAAGATAGCGGAAAAAGTACCTGCCTGGTTAGAACGCGTCCTACTACCATCACTCAATGAAATCAGGGGAGAGATCAAAGCCGTCAATACCCGGATAGATTCGCTTGATGAGAAGATGGATATTAAGATAACTGCTCTTGACGAGAAGATAGACAGCCTGAGAAATGAAACAAAGACAGAAATATCCAGCCTAAATATCAAGATATCCAGCGTCGATGAAAGAATAACAAGCCTCAGGAATGAAACAAAGTCCGAGTTTACAGGATTAAATTATAGGCTCGATTCCATAGAAAACCGCATCCCTGTAATCGAAAAGATAACCGCTCTGGAGATTAAGATCGCAGAATTAGAGAAAAGGCTTGCAGCGGCATGATTTCTACAGCAAAGTTCTGATTTTAGCGCAGATTGTAGGCGCAGGCGTCACCGCAAAGCACGCAAAGAGCGCAAAGGTAAATTTATAAATTATGAGCAATTAATTTGCGGCGCCCGATGGAAATCCAATGCATCCACTTTGGCATTATTCACCGCAAAGCACGCAAAGAGCGCAAAGCGGGGAGGCAGAATGAACAACGAACTTAGACGAACTCGTACGAACTCAAATTAAATATCTTCAACTGTCAGGCGCGCCGATAGGAAAGCGATGCAGCTTGAGCGTATCGAAATCACGAGCTGTAGATTAACACAGATTCGTTAATCTTGAAAACTGATGTTCCAATTGGCAAAGGGATACAATTATAAAAAACGCTACGCTGCGACCATGTTGGTTATCATTAAGCTATTTGATGGACAATACACAAAACTATATACAGATAAATAATATATTATGGTGTAATGGTTCAAATTGAAAGTATAAGCAATTGGGTAAGTGTTGCAACTGG
>DAHXMQ010000276.1 GCA_027371625.1 Candidatus Methanoperedentaceae archaeon
AATAGAACTCGGCGGCATTCGCGCAAAGCCAGTGAGCATCGAGGATATCCGCGAAAATACAGAGAAAAATTCTGTGAGATGTGCGGATCCTGATGCGGCTGTAGAAATGCATGCTATGATACATGCAGCACAGAGCGAGGGCGACAGCGTTGGCGGGATTGTTGAGATTCAGAGCCTCGGTGTGCCTGCCGGTGTTGGCGAGCCGGTGTTCGACAAACTGAGTGCTGAACTTGCGAAAGCATTGATGAGCATAGGCGCGGTAAAAGGCGTTGAGATAGGAGCGGGATTCAAATGTGCACTTATGAAGGGAAGTAAGATGAACGACCCCATCGCAATCCGCGATGAGAAAATAACCACGCTTATCAACAATGCAGGCGGGATTCTCGGAGGTATTAGCAACGGGCAGCCTATCGTATGCAGGATTGCAGTGAAGCCGACGCCTTCGATATCAAAGGAGCAGGCGACCATCGATACAGGCAGCATGGAAGAGGCGAGAATAAAAATCAAGGGGCGCCATGACCCATCGATTCCGCCCCGCATAGTTCCAGTGGCAGAAGCCATGGTGGCGCTCGTGCTGGTTGACCAGATGATAAGAGGCGGGTTCATAAATCCTGTTCTCGGAGAAAAGTAGGATATGAAATTCAATCCCGATGAAATAAAGGAAGCGGCGAAGGAGGATTTTGACGCAGCATGGAACGAAGGGAAAAAATATGTCTCAAAGCCAGGAATAAACGAGAAATACCCGCGCTGCCGCCTGAATTACGGCAAACTCCATCCTGTTTTTGAGACCATCCAGCGCCTGCGTGAGGCGTATATGAGACTGGGTTTTGAGGAGTTCATGAACCCCATAATCCTGGAGGACAGGGAAATACACAAGCAGTTTGGATACGAGGCGCTCGCAGTGCTTGACCGCTGTTTCTACATCGGAGGTCTTCCAAGACCGAACGTGGGAATATCTGATGAACGGATAGAGGAGATGAAAAGCATCCTCGGAGAACTGAGCGACGAGGGAGTGGAAAGGATAAGGCAGCTACTTCATTCGTACAAGAAAGGGGAGATCGAGGGGGACGACCTCGTGCCTGAGATCGCCTCGCAATTAAAGGTCTCGGATTCCAAGGTGGCTGTGATGATTGACAGGGTATTCCCGGAATTCAAATCACTGGTTCCCGCGTGCTCACGGAATACGCTTCGAAGCCACATGACCTCGGGCTGGTTCATAAGCCTTGGAGAATTATGCGATTATCGGAAAACCCCTCTTAAGCTCTTCTCTGTTGACAGGTGCTTTCGGCGGGAGCAGGCAGAGGATGCCACGCGTTTAATGGCTTACTATTCAGCATCCTGCGTCGTAATGGATGAGTACGTGAGCATGGATGACGGGAAAGCAGTGGCAGCAGGGCTTCTTTCGCAGTTCGGCTTTTCGAATTTCATTTTCAGACCTGATGATAAGCGAAGCAAATACTATGTTCCAGATACGCAGACAGAGGTCTTTGCTTTTCATCCGAAGCTCGCAGGTTCTGACAATAGCACTCTGTATCTCCTTCCCTATCTCCGTCTGCGGCACAGCCTCCACATATATTATACCTGCGATCTCGCTATCG